>CAZOIM010000084.1:0-6213 GCA_964579855.1 uncultured Ignavibacteriaceae bacterium
AGAACCCGGGCACTTGCTTACGACATTTCCGACGCCACCGGCAATACAATTCTCGCAGGTGGAGTATCTGGCGGAATGTGGCGATCGACAAATGGAGGAACGTCGTGGACCCGAACTTCCACGCTAGCGGATTCTGTTCAAAGTGTGAGTTGTCTGGCACAGGATCCGAGAGTTGGCCACCAGAGTACGTGGTATTATGGAACTGGAGAACTTAGAGGTAATTCTGCCAGCGGGGGTGGTGGTGATGCATTGTATACGGGTGACGGAGTATACAAATCAACGGACGGCGGAATTACCTGGCATAAGTTGACGAACACTGCTTCGTGGACGCCGCAGTCGTTCGATGTAACTTCAGATTTTGTGTGGGACGTCGTCGTCGATCCGATAAACGGAAATGTCTACGCAGCGACATACGGTGAAATCGACAGGTCAACGGATGGAGGTTCTACCTGGAATCCCTCTCTTTCTTCCACCACATCATTCTCTCGATACACGGATCTTGCAGTTACTTCTACCGGGATATTCTACGCCGTATTGAGCAGCGAAGGAACGAATACCGGCATTTTTAGATCGACGACTGGCGCACCAAGTTCGTGGAACAACATAACGCCAATTGGCTGGCCTTCCACCTATGATCGGACCGTTATTGCTGTAGCGCCTTCTAACCCAACTAGCGTCTATTTCCTCGGAGAAACACCGGGTAACGGATTCGAAGACACTTCGAGCGGAGATTGGACAAGTTTCTGGAAATATACTGACAATGGATCGGGCACCGGAACTTGGTCCAACAGGAGCGCGAATCTTCCTTATTTCCCCGGAGGCCAAAATGTCGGCAATTTTCAGCATCAGCACTCATACGATCTCGTTATGAAGGTAAAGCCTGACAATGCGAATTTTGTCTTCATTGGAGGCACAAATCTCTATCGTTCGAGTGATGGGTTTGCCACAAAAACGAATACGGTCTGGATTGGAGGTTACTCGACTGCCAACGATATTTCCCCATATGCGAATCACCATTCGGACCAACATTCAATTTCATTTAAACCTGGCAATTCGGGCGTTCTCGTTAGTGGACACGATGGAGGAATCAGCCAGACCACAAATGACTCGGCTTCAACGGTCACGTGGAATTCACTTAATAACGGCTACGAAACGAGTCAGTTCTATTCCGTCGCCATCGATATGTCGACGTCAGGAGATCAAACCATCATTGGAGGGATGCAGGATAACGGGCACAGGTTCTCGAACACTTCCAACGGTGCAACTCCATGGGTAACATTACCATTTGGAGGCGATGGAGGCATTACAGCAATAGCGAATGGAAAGAGTTCATACTACATTTGCACACAAAACGGAGATGTCGAGCGACTACTTCTGGATGCAACAACAGGCAATTATACAGATTTCGCCGGTGTCAAACCATCAGGCGGATCCGATTTCCTGTTTACCACGCCGTATGTCCTCGATCCAAACAATACCAACATCATGTACCTCGCCGCGGGATCCGATTTGTGGAGGAACAGCGATCTCACAGGAATTCCAACTGCTACGCACGGAGGTTCACAGAATCCGACTTCGGTAAATTGGACAGACCTCACGAATTCAGCTGCCCCAGGCCACTACATTACGGCGATCGGGGTTTCAACAAGTCCCGCAAACAGAGTCTACTTCGGCACGGACAGCAGCCGTGTCTATAGACTGACTGGCGCGAACACCGGAAACCCGACGCCAACCGATGTTTCTGGATCCAGTTTTCCGGCTGGTGGAGCATATGTGAGCTGTATTGCCGTCAATCCTCGTAACGCTGATACGGGAATTGTTGTGTTCTCAAACTACAACATTTTGAGTCTTTTCCTTACCGCAAATGGAGGCACAAGCTGGACTTCAATAAGTGGAAACCTCGAACAGAACCCGGATGGAAGCGGAAACGGTCCTTCTTGCCGGTGGGCAACGATTCTGCCTAAAAGCCCTGGCGTGATCGTATACGTCGCAACAAGCACAGGAGTCTATTCAACGAGCGCTCTCAATGGGGCCTCGACCGCCTGGGCATTGGAGGGAGCTTCCGTCATAGGAAATGTTGTTACGACGATGGTCATCAGTCGTCCTTCCGATGGCAAGGTGGTTGCAGCAACCCACTCGAATGGTGTTTTCGGTGCACAGGCAGTGACTTCCGTCCAGTCGCAAGTTGCTCTGTCGCCTCGAACGTATGAACTGGCTCAGAATTATCCGAATCCGTTCAATCCATCCACCTCCATTCAGTACCTTGTACCAAAGACCGGATCAATCAAACTCACAGTGTTTGATATCGCGGGCAGGCAAATCACTACTCTCGTTGAAGGTGTGAAGGCTGCCGGAACATACATGGCCGAATGGAACGGTAAAACTAAAGATGGAATGCAAGTATCTTCTGGAATTTACTTCTATCGTCTGGATGCCGAAGGATTTAGCGTAACGAGAAAAATGGTCATGCTCAAATAACGGGGCTCTTCCAACAGAGCCGTGTCGTAATATGGTGTTTGGTTCAACTTCAATAAAGAGTCTTCATGCCACACTTACAGTAATCGTAAGTGTGGCATTCTTTTTCTTTGCCCAAAAACAGCAGCAGACACCTCCATTCCCCGCCGCAGTTGCCTCATCAATCGAAGGCAAGGATAACCCCAACGGGCGTATTGATTTTGAATGGTTGAAGTATCACGATCCGGCGGTTGGAGAAATTCCAAGAGGGATCCGTGCACAAGAGCTGGCGGTCTCGTCCAGGATACCGGCGGTTGAAACTGAATTGGCAAGACTCGCAAAAGTGAATCAGATTCAGCGCGCGACGACGACGAATTGGGTACGGAGAGGACCGATGAATGTTGGAGGACGCACGCGTGCATTGGCGTTAGATATCAATGATACAACCGTTATTATTGCAGGAGGCGTCTCTGGCGGTGTGTGGCGGTCGACCAACGGAGGAGGGACTTGGGTTCCGGCAACAATACCTGAAGATCTTCACAGTGTCACCTGCATCGTTCAGGATCATAGACCGGGAAAAACCGCCATATGGTATCATGGAACGGGTGAACTCTACGGCAATTCGACTTCTGCATCTGGCGCTCCCTATCGTGGTGACGGATTGTTCAAATCCACAGACAATGGAGTTACGTGGTTTCGGTTGGTATCGACAGCGACGTTCACACCACAGGTGTTTGTGCCGCCCTGGGACTATGTATGGAATATCGCGATTGATAATTCCCGTTCGGATTCTGACGTCGTCTATGCCGCGACGATCGGTGCAATCATGCGTTCGAACGACGGCGGAACTACGTGGAGTATTGTCAAAGGTTCACTGACAAATCCCAGTAACAATCCTTCCGGACCTTTTGGCCCGCGTCTAACCGATGTCGTTGTCACATCGAGCGGTGTTGTCTATGCCAGCCTGAGTTGGATGGATCTTCAGTTGGAGGCGGGAGTTGAAGCGATAGATGCCGGTATATGGCGTTCTCCGGACGGAATTTCATGGACAAACATCACTCCCTCGATAACGTCAGGCTGGCCCTCGGCTAACTACAAACGTATCGTGATGGCATGTGCTCCTTCGAACTTAAATGTTGTATACATCCTCGCGGAAACCCCGGGAACAAATCCTACCGATCACAGTCTTTGGAAATACACGTATCTCTCGGGGGATGGATCCGGGAGTGGCGGTCAATGGGAAAACAGGTCGGCAAATTTGCCCAATGAAAGTGGACCAACCGGGGTTTTTGATTCACAAGGGTCATACGATTTGGTCGTCGGTGTGAAGCCTGACGATGAGCAAACGGTCTTTGTGGGTGGGACAAATTTGTATCGCTCAACTGACGGGTGGGCGACATCCGGCCATTGGAAGCGGATCGGGGGTTACCAGTCACCGTCAACATTTTCGTTGTGGCCTCATCATCATTGTGATCAACACGTGTTGGCATTTAATCCCCGAAACCCTTTGTTCTTGCTCAATGGAAACGACGGCGGTGTCTACGAGACGTATTGCGATACCGCGGCATCTGTTCAATGGAATTCATTGAACAATGGGTACTTCAACACGCAATTCTACACTGTGGCCATCGATCACGGAACTGTCGGGAGTACTGACCTTCTTGGTGGCACTCAAGACAATGGAACCAATTACTCCAATAGTTCCGACGCGAGCTCAAGTTGGTTCAATGTTCTCTCCGGAGACGGCACATACTGCGCAATACTCGACAAATCTGCTTCGTTCATTCTCTCCTCTCAAGACGGCAATTACTACTTGGTTACACTCGATGACGCAGGCGGCTTTTCAACCTGGACCTGCATAACACCAAAGAATGGGGGACCATTTCTGTTCGTCAATCCATTTGCTCTCGACCCAAATAATCAAAAGAAGATGTATCTGCCGGCTGGCGATCTGCTTTGGAGGAACAATGATTTGTCAGGAATCCCGTTGTATAGCATCAATCCCACCACGGTCAATTGGGATAGCATATCGACAACGCGCATCAAGGGTATAACCTATACTGCCGTAGCAGTAGCCAGAGTGCCCGCCAACCGTGTCTTTCTTGGTTCTTCAGATGGGCGCGTTTTTCGCATCGACAATGCAAATGCTGGAAATCCGGCATCCGTTGATGTTTACTCAGGCAAAGGTCTGCCAACCGGGGTGTACGTCAATTGCATAGCGATAGATCCTGAGAATGGTGATCGGGCGATGATCGTGTTTACAAACTATGGTGTGCAGAGTCTCTTCTACACCGAAGATGCGGGTTCAACGTGGACAGCGGTAGGGGGTAATCTGGAAGAGAATCCGACAACGGGAGCGGGAGGGGGCCCTTCGACGCGTTGGGTGGCGATCTTACCTCCGGGCGGGAGGACGACCTTCTTTGTCGGAACAAGTACTGGATTGTATTCAACATCATCTCTAAATGGTATATCGACAGTATGGTCCAAAGAAGGGGTTTCGACTATCGGTAATCTACCTGTTGATATGATCGACATACGCTCATCGGATGGTTATGTCGCAGTCGCAACACACGGAGGAGGAGTCTTCACAACAAGTATCAATTTCCAATTGACGGTGTATCCGGGGGACGCGAACAACGACGGCGTGGTGGACGTCAGAGACATTTTACCAATAGGAAGATTCTATGGATTGAGGGGTCCCGCGAGATCGGTTGCGGGTACAGCGTGGGGGGCACAATCGCTTCTTGCTGGCTGGAATCCACTCGAGGCTGGATTTGCTGACTGTGATGGCAACGGAGTCGTTGACTCGAATGATGTCGTTGTGCTAGCCCAAAATTGGAATGCAGTTCGCGGCCAAACTGTCCCTGCCGGAAGGGACCACGTTGCCGCCGCAAATGAGATCTTAAAAGAACTTGATGCGCAACCGTCAGGTTCCGTGATAAACTCGATGAAAAATGCGTTGATCGAATATACACACGGCAAGTCAATCACGCCGTACGAGTTTTCTTTGGATCAAAATTATCCCAATCCATTCAATCCTTCGACGAGTTTCCGATTCACCGTACCGGTTGGAGTTTCCTCAGCGACGTTTTCCGTGTACGATATTGCAGGCCGAGTGATTTGGCAGCAGCAATTAAGTGGACTTGCGCCGGGGAAACATGAAACTCGATGGGGTGGGATATCTTCCGATGGCATTGCTGCAACGAGTGGCGTGTACTTCTACCGATTGACTGCCGGAGGAAA
The DNA here is from genome assembly GCA_964579855.1 of uncultured Ignavibacteriaceae bacterium. Lineage (GTDB taxonomy): Bacteria > Bacteroidota > Ignavibacteria > UBA10030 > UBA10030 > JADGQA01. The sequence continues at coordinate 5,698 of CAZOIM010000084.1, forward strand.
AACCTCAGTCCGACGAATGGTACTAATAAAATAAAGCCCAGAGATGAAAGAGTCTCTCTCAGTGTTCCTCCTAATTGCAGCCGTTCTCGTTGCCGCAGGTTGTGGCAAGAAAAGCAATCCCGTGTCACCACAGTCTGGAACAAGTGAATTTCCACCTGACACGAGTTTTTCTCTCACTCTGTATTCGCCTTCGTTATCTGTTGCGGTTGGAGAATCCTTTGAGGTGCGGGTTATACTCTACAATGCTATCCGCGTTTCCGGGATGGCTCTTGAGATGAGCTTTCCATCTGGGAACGTTGACATACTTGGGGTGACTGCTGGCAGTTCATTTTTCCCACCTGACAGCGTCATTAGCATTTCGAGGGTTGAGTCCGACTCTGGTCGAATCAGCTCTGGGGTATCCTACAAAAACACAGCATCAGGAGCGTCCAAGTCGGGCAGCGGAATCATCTGCACAGTGCAGTGTAAAGCAAAAGCCTCAGGAGTGGCATCCTTTGTCATTATGCCAAACTCGGT
>CAZOIM010000084.1:6313-14428 GCA_964579855.1 uncultured Ignavibacteriaceae bacterium
ACATCAACAAAAAGAGGAGAGTGGCTTCTAAGCTTCTTCCATTGCTGCGCGTTGCGCGCGGCGAATGGCTTTTGCCAATTTCATCCGTTTCTTGACTGAGGGCTTGGTAAAAAACGAACGCTTCTTGACTTCTTTTAAAATGCCCGATCGTTCATATTTCTTTTTAAAGCGACGAATGGCACGATCGATGGGTTCGTTTTCACCGATAAGGATGCCGACCAAGAAATTCACCTCCTCCGAGTTCTTGCTAAACTTGCGTTAATGGTTGTGGGTTCAGTTCTTCTACAGTTTCTGGTATGACATGCTCGATGAGTTTTCGCTCGCCGTTCTTCTCAAAGGATACCACGATTGAGTGAATTCCGTTTGACATCTTGTCCTTTTTGAGAACGGTCCCGACATCATCCCAATCCGAGTGATAAATCGCCTGCCCAATCGTAAATTCTTTTTCCTTGGAGTACTCCACACAGGTGCTTCGGTCGATCTTCGCCGCTTCTCCCTTGTCTTTTGATTGTACGGCAATCGTAATAAGCGCGCTGTGCTTGCATCTCGTGCACCGATACCATATTTTCAAAGGTTCATTTTCAGCCGCTGTCGAAGGCATTTCACCAATGCGCTCCATTTTCGTCTGCTTATGGCAGTAAGCACAATCATGCATCATAAATTTCGTTCGGGCCATCGCTCCTACCCCTCTCGTTTGTTAATGGAAATATGATTATGATTTGGCTTGATTCAGCGCGGATGAGCGGAATTTCTGTGAGTCGCGAGACCAAGAATCCATTGAAAAATACGCATTTTCCGCTGGCAAGTCAAGGGCTTTCAAACGCTATGATTGCAGGAAAAACGAGAGTCGATCCCCAAATTCGCGGACAACTCCATTAAGTGAAGAATTCTTTGAACAAGCAGCAAATTGCCCATCGTCTGAAAAATCACACAGGACTCCTGATCATCTGTTTCGTCTTTTTGCTCGAAGGATTGATCAGCCTGAATCAGGTACTCGTGTACACTCCCGACAGTGCGCGCTACCTGGCCTGGTCTCAGTCGCTCGCTCATTTCCAGGGATTTCGAGACAACACCACGCCGGATCCTTCTAAGTATGTGGTTCACGCCCCTCTCTATCCGATACTCATCGCACCGACAGCCTGGATAGCATCTGAGAACGTAGTTCCCGCAAAGCTCTTCACGATATTTTTTGGAATCGCCCTTCTAGGAACTGTGTATTGGTGGGCCCGGGCGAGATTGGAGAAATGGCAGGCATTGTTACTCTGTTCACTGCTTGCAGTCCATCCAGCCATGATATTGTATTCCACACAGGTTCTTTCGGATATTCCGTTCGCCATCTGCGTATTTCTGTTTCTCACACTTATTGAACGAGAAACCCGGAGCGGCAAAGAGTCCGGCTCGTATTTATTGGCCCTCACGACAGTCATCGTGTGCGGGTTATTCTTGCGTGAAGTCGGTCTCGCGCTCATCATAAGCAGTACGGCAATACTTTTCTTGAAGAAGAAATTCAAGACAGCGCTGCTGATTTTGGCGGTGTCGATCGGATTCTTTGTTCTTTGGTACATGAGAAATGAAGTGTTAGTAGCAGGCATCGAACACCCGCCTCTTCAGAATAGCGAACTTTTTTTCCGACATCTCTTTACGCCAAGCAATGTATCGCTGCTGGGTGAATTCGCGGCAAGACTCAAAATCAACGCAGGCAACTACGCGATGAACATCATCCAGTTGCCGTTCCTCTCCGAGATGATCCTGAGAGGCATTTCGCCAATGTCTCCGAATCAGATTCCCATTGTGTACATCCTCCTAGTCATGCCTTATCTGTATCATTCCTTCTTTGTTCTGACCGTCATACTGCTGTTCGCCGGTGTCTATGATCAATTCAGACACGGTTCGCATTCATTGACCCTTGTAGCGTTCCTTCTGTTCTATTTGGCTCCAATCATTTTCTATCCAATCAACGATGTAAGATTCTTGTTCTCTCCACTCATTATTGTCCTCTATTTTTCCATATCGGGGTTCACATTTCTCGTCCGATCGGTTCCCAAAATTCTCCATAGCCCAAAACTGGGGTTGGGGCTAACGATTGGATCGTTTGCGATCCTTGCGTTGCCCAACGTGGGGTGGACGGTCACGTACGTGAGCAACAACTGGCGTTATGGCCGTTCTCCGCTCGGATTTTTCAACACTATGCAAAATGAAATTCCCTACCCTGCATTGTTTGCCAGACCTACAGAGCTTGCGGGACGATGGCTTGCAGAAAACACCGACTCGGCTACCGTCATTATTTCCCGGTGGAAAGAGGTGGGGGTCTACACACGAGGAAGAAAACTGCTCGACTTGGATCCGCAAACCCTTATCGAACCATTTGAGAACATTCTCAGAGACTATGACGTTCGATACATTGTCACAGCCGTCACGAGGGGAGGATTGCGGGAATACGAACAATTGTTTGCACAGTCCGAGCGTTACCACTTTCAGGTTGCTGAGCGGTTTGCGGACCTCGAGATTGTCAAAGTCGAGAATGGGCCACCCGATCTGACCTTAAAAGTCTCCGATGCCGATTCGAGCGAGACGGGTGTTCGAATTCGTTTTGCGAAAGCGATCAGGATGCTCGAACAAAACAACCCGAATGAATGTGAACAATTATTGAGCACTCTGCCAGTCCGGGCTCGGAATCAGATTCCCGTGATTTTCAACGATGGCGTTGCGAAAGAATTTGCAGGACGCCTGGGCGAAGCAAACTCCATTTTCGAGCGATTCCACCATCTGCAACAAGCCGGTTCCATTATTCAACCTGCTTGGTATCATCTGGAAATAATTTCGAAGTTGAGGGATACCAGCAAGGCCCAGTCCGCCGTCGACCGCGCAATGCGATTACAGTCAGTTGGTGTCTACTACTGGATCCTGGGATTTCACAATCAGTCCATGATCATGATGGACCGATCAATTGCTGCAGATTCAGTCTTTTTTCCATCGTTGATCTTTCGAGCGATTTATTCCCTTCTTAACGGAGACACACTGAAATCCGGACAGTTCCTTGAGCTTTCCAGGCGCATCGATCCGGAAAACATTCTGGTCCGTGCTTTATCCAAAATTCTTGAAGACTCCAGAGTCCTTGCTCATCCACAGAATTCAGGCGCCGAACTTGCTGCACGTCTCGACATGATTCATCAGTTCAGGGCGATGGGATTGAGGGAAAATGCAATCGATGGGTTATTGGAAATCCACTCTTTGTATCCGAACAACGTGGAGTGCCTGAAGGCGCTCACCGATTTATATTATGAAAAAGGAAGGTACGCGCCGGAGCGATTGTATATCAAGAAACTCCTGGCGTTAAATCCCGGCGATCGTGCTCTGCAGGATGAACTGCTTGACCTGGAAAGTCGATGGTAGGTTAGAGTTTACTTTGGATTTGGATCCTTGGGCGCGACCGGAAGCGTGATGACGACTGTCGTCCTCTTACCGTGCTCACTTTCTATGGATAAACTCCCTCCGTGGACTTCTGCCAGCTTCTTGGCAACACTCAGTCCCAACCCGGTGCCTTGCTGTTCATAGATCCTTCGTTCAAACTGTTTGTAGGCGCCGATTTCGTGAATCTGGTGCGGGGTAAGCCCTCTCCCGTGATCGGTGACAGTCACAACGTATTTCGTTGCGTCAACCGCCGCGTGAACGTGAACAGGGGAACCCTTTTTCGAGTATCTCAACGCATTATCAAATACTTCTTCAAAAATCTTTGTGAAATAATCAGGCGACATCGCAAGGTTCGCAGTCTCGAGGTGAAGATCCAGATCGAATGAACGCGCCGATTCGTAAGTCTTTTGAGTTGCAATCGAATCAATGAGCAGTGCAACGTCTTCAGCGCGATTCTTTGAGAGAGTTGCGAGCTTGGAGCGATCGGATTCGAGAATTTCGAGCTGGGCATAGAGGAGAAAGTTTTCGACGAGCCTGTGGAGTCGCTTGGCATTCTTGTAGATCCGTTCCGACATTTGCGCTACTTCCGTGGGTTCAAGCTCGATGGATTGTTTTCGAAGGATATCGGCATATCCCATGATTCCGTTTAACGGGGTTCTGAGCTCGTGAGGAATCGTCGTGCTGAGCTGCGATCGTAGCTCGTTAAGTTTCTGTTCCGCCTGTAACCGCAAGGTGTGTCGTTTCTGGATCTGACTTGTCACTGCAGCGATTATCTCTGCGCCTGTGAAAGGCTTGATCAGATAGTCATCTGCACCGAGTTCCATGCCCTGGCGCATGCCGCTGCGGCTCGGTTCCGCAGTGATGAGGATAAACGGGGTCCCTGCTGTCATCGGATCGTTCCGTATGACCGTGAGCATTTCGTAACCGCTCACCAATTCCATTCGCACATCGCAGATGATCACATCGGGGAGTTGCGTCCGTGCAATCTTAATGCCCTCGGCCCCGTTGATTGCACTGAGCGTCTCAAATCCGTTCTTTCGGAGATTGATGAGGATCGTCTCTCGAATCGAATCTTCGTCGTCGATTACCAGTACTTTTGCCATAGAAATTCGGCCAAATCACGTTTTCGTTAAATTGATCAATAGAGAAGCTCGTGACAATGCATTGCACGAATTCTCATATATGACCTCAGTAAAACAATGCCCGCTCTAAGTTATGAAATCCGCCTCGGGTTTCCAAATCGTTTCTCCCCACATCTTTGCGGACTCAAGAGTGACTCATCGAACTTATCGGTTCACGACTTTCCTTGGTGAAGGACATTGCAAGAAAAAAGAACGCCAGCACGGCGTACGCCATCGTGAATTGGTATGGCACTTGTTGGGCAAATCCTACGAGCTTCCAAGGCAAGTACATCACGCCATCCGCCATCGCTGAGTGAATGATACCGAAGAAAGAGAGAGCGGCAAGGCACAATAAGTAGGTTGCGGAGCGTTTCAAATGCCGATCGATGAGCTCGGCTAAAAATGCACCCCACAACATCGCAGTGATAATGAATCCATTGCCAAGCGCCACCGTCACGAGCAGTTCAGGCAGGGATTTCCCAGGTAACGTCATAAGTTTCTGAAACGTCTCCGGCGCGACGGCATCAGGATTTCCAAGCTTGATGGATATCAATCTCGCGATCGTCGGAAAGAACGCAAATGCAACGGCAGGGGCATGACGCGGCGGGCAGGCCTGAAACGACTGAACAATGATGTCAAGAGCAACGAAGACAAGTATCGGCGCGAGAACTGCGCGCGGAATCAACTCGACAATAAACGAAACGTAACCAAGGATGCCCCCCAATCCTATGAATACTCCTGTTAGAAGCGTATAGCCGGCCCGCGACCCCATGTGTTTGTATGCCGGCTGACCGATGTACGGTGTGGATTGGGCCACTCCACCACATATACCCGCGACAAGTGTAGCGATTGCCTCAGTGAGAAGTATCGACCGCGTATTATAATCGTCGCCCGCAACACGGGCACTTTCCGTGACATTAATTCCTCCAACAACTGTGAGAATCCCAAAAGGAATAGAAATTGGAAGGTACTTGAGTGCGTGAGAAATACCTTGGGTGAAATCAAGTGTCGGAGTGGGCAAGCCGAAATGAAGGTCAAGGGCCGGTGCTCCGGCGTAGGTCCCGCCCACCAATCCCGATGGCCCCAGAAGATAATAGAGAATCGTTCCCACCGCCACCGATGCAAACACGCCTGGGATCTTCCAGGGGAATTTGATCCCGGCGACGAGCGCATAAAAAATCATACCGAGCGCGATGAGTCCGACAAGTGGCATCCCGAAGATATCCACGAGTGGAGTCATCCCGATCAATCCGAGTCCAATTCCCGCGAGGGATCCCAGCAATCCTGCCTGCGGGACGATCTTTTGAATCCATCTGCCCATGAACGAAAATGCCACCTTCAGGATGCCCATAAAGACCATGGTGGCCATCCCAAGATACCAGGTCATCATCGCCGCGTCCCGTTCCGACATCCCTTCCGCTTTCAGTCCGATGAACGCCGGTCCAAGGACGACGAGGGCGATGCCAATGGTTGAAGGTGTGTCCAGACCAAGCGGCATGGCTGTTACATTGGAGTTCCCTGTCTTCTTCGCAAGGCGAAACGCCATCCACGTGTAAATGAGATCGCCGAACAGTACGCCGAACGCTGTACCGGGGAACATGCGCGTGTAGACGATATCAGCAGGAAATTTGAAAACGAAGATGAGGATCCCTGCGAGGAATGAAAGGACAGTGAGGTTATCGAACATCAATCCAAAGAATCCGTTCAAATCCCCCAACACAAACCACTGATATTTCTTGCGGGTGTCGTTCATGTGGAAATCCTGGAAGTGGTGTAGTAGCCTAGTTTGTCAGCAGACCAGCGATGGATGCTGTCATCCACGTAGCAATAGTCCCGCCGAGCACGGCCTTAAGCCCGAGCTTGGCTATGTCGCTGCGGCGGTTCTCTGCCAAAGGGCTGATTCCACCAATTTGTATGGCAATAGAGGAAAAGTTCGCGAAACCGCACAATGCATACGTGGCAATGACGATAGCCTTGGGAGAAAGCTGTCCTGCGGAAATCATGTCGGACATTCGCAGATACGCCACGAACTCGTTCAACACAAGTTTGATTCCCATCAGACTTCCCACGTTCAATGCATCGGACCACGGTACACCGATGATGTACGCAACGAATTGGAACACAAGCCCGAACAGAAGCTCCAGAGAGAGCGGTCTGTTGAAATGCGATTGACAAATGACGTTCAAGCCTGAAAAATCTCCGAAGTATCCAAGCAGGGAATTGATGAGACCGATAAGTGCAATGAACGCGATCAGCATCGCTGCAACATTGATGGCGAGTTTCACTCCGTCCGCGGCTCCGCCGGCAGCCGCTTCAATCACGTTGGAATGCGTTTTCTCGATTTTCATCCGAACAGTCCCCATGGTCAAAGGCTGACCAGACTCGGGAATCAACATCTTTGCCACCACCATCGTTGCAGGAGCGGCCATGATGCTCGCGGCAAGCAAATGGCCCGCGAAATATATTTGCGATGTGTCGACAGCCATCCCGTGTGTCTTTGCATATGCGAGTCCCAGCATTTGCATGTACGCTGCGAGAACGCCCCCCGAGATGTGTGCCATCCCACTTGTCATTATGGTGAAGAGCTCCGAGTTCGTAAGAGTGGGGAGAAACGGCCGAATAACCAACGGTGCCTCGGTCTGACCGATAAATGTGTTGGCGGCGACGTCAAGTGACTCGGCGCCGCTGGTCCGCATGAACCGAAGCATCACCCATGCAAACGCCTGGACAATTCTCTGCATGACGCCGAGATAATAGAGGACAGTCATGAGGGAGGCGAAAAAGATAATCGTTGGGAGGACCTGGAACGCAAAGAACATCCCGAGGCTACCTTCAGTTCCGGGCGCCTTCGCGAGAATACCAAATATGAACTGAGCACCTTCGGCCGCAAATCCAAAGAGGTACACAAAGAATTTGCTGATTTGGCTGAAAATCTCTCTGCCGATCTCGGTCTTCACGACGAGGAAAGCAAAGAGGAATTGAAGGAAAATTCCGACAGTTACGAGTCGCCAGTTGATGCTCCTCCTGTCGGCGGAAAAGGAATAGGCAAGAGCGGTAACAAACAGAAGGCCGAGGACACCGCGTAGAATCGTGAGGAAATCCATCGCTATTTCGAGAAGGTCAAGATTGAGAGAAGTTGGGGATTTGAGTCGCACAGAATATAGTAAAGTTTCACATTCAATCCACAGTATGCTCAATTGGAGCACATTCTTCGTAGACACGTAACGTCGCCTGCCGATGTTATAATGGGGCGTCACGTCTTGCGAGGCCAAAACTACTGAGACGAGCGAAGGTATGTTTTGTAGGGGCGTAACAATGACAGGCTCTGAGTTGGCTCTCAATGAGCAAAATGCAATTTCTGCGTTGCAGGTATGATACTAAGGCAGCACAACGACGAATCGCGTCGCGACACGGCGAACAAGGAGTTGAATAAACTATCAAAGATGATTATCTTACTACTCAGGCGATCCAGTGGACGCTTCCATATAAGTCGACAATCCACAATCGAAAATTGTCAATCCTTATTGGGCCCTTAGCTCAGTTGGTTAGAGCAGCAGACTCATAATCTGCGGGTCGCAGGTTC
>CAZOIM010000085.1:0-1698 GCA_964579855.1 uncultured Ignavibacteriaceae bacterium
TAATAAATGAATTTCTGTTTCCCGCCACCTTTCGACTTCAAAATCCAAGGATAAAATTATAGAGAAATGGCTTGAAAAGCAAGGAAACGATGAGTGCATCGCCGCGCACGAAGAAGCCGAGTAAAGTGGAAGATGGATTTTTTATTCAGTGATTGGCCAAACTATTGCGCAAGTGCGGCAGACGCGGCAATGATCTGAGAAGCTCCAGCACTCAGCAATTCTCTGGCGCACGATTCGATGGTCGCTCCAGTAGTAATAACGTCGTCAACGAGAACACACGTCATCCCTCGTATTTGTTTCAATCGTGCGGGATTGATTACGAAAGCGGCTTCAACGTTCTTCTTCCGTTCCTCACTGTTCAATTGAGTCTGGGTCTGCGTGTATCTTATTCGACGAATGGCATCGGTACAAACTTCGGCGCCTGTCGCTGATGCAGCACCATAGGCGATGCGCTCAGCTTGATTGAATCCACGTTCACGATGTTTCGCTTTGTGAAGAGGAACCGGAATAAAAACATCAGCGTTGACATCCCAATCCTTCATCGTCATCCCTAATCTCCTACCAAGTTCACGTCCGACCGATTCAAAGCCGTCGTACTTCAAAGCGTGGGCAACATGTTGGAACGCGCCCTCCTTCTGAAACACGAATACAGAAACGAGGTCGATCACCGCTCCTTCAGCGAGGAGCTTCGACCGCGTCTCAGCATACAGCGGATGATCACGCGAAATGCGTTCGATGGAATTCCAGCATTCATCGCAGACTTTTTGCGAACCATTGCGAAGAATCCGTTTGCAGGAAATACAGGCGGGAGGATAGACGAAATCCAGGAAAGGAGAAACGACGACCCGAACTAAGCTCCTGGCGGTCATTGTGAAATTTAATGATTTGACGATTTCGTGATTTGGTAATTGGATTTCCTCAATTATCAAATCGAACATCACTCAATTACCAAATTGATCTTTCCCTCAGTCCACGATAAACAGCTTCGCTCCCGTGTCAGTCCTCGATCGGTGTGGCGATTCACCGTCAGCAACGTGATAACTCATGCCCGGTTTCATTGAAAAAGTCCTCCCGTCTTTCAGTTCGGTCACAAGCTCACCTTCGAGGAGCAGAATCACGTGTCCTTTGCTGCACCAATGGTCAGCCAAATACCCTTTTGAATACTCAACCATGCGGACCCGGACATTGCCAATCTCCTTCGTTCGCCAATACGCGATTCCTGTTTCACCGGGGTGCGTTACTTTTTCGATATTCGTCCAATCCGTTGTCTGAAACGCTGCGTTCTGAATTTGCATTGAGTGCTCCTCTTTACCTTCACCTTCACCTCTACCTCTGCCTTTACCTTGGCTCTTGGCTTTTAGCGATTAGCTTCTAGTTACTTCTTCATTTTGACTTCTTCTTTGTTTCCAGTCTTTCAATTTCATCTCTTAGTTGTGCGGCCCTTTCGAATTCGAGGTTCTTTGCTGCGCGTTTCATCTCCTCTTTTAGCTCGCCGAGGAGATCCTCTTTTTGTTCTTTTGTGAGGTATTTCACCACTTTGTCGGAGATCAACAGGTTCTCGCTGTGATCCCTCAGTTCATCCCTCTTCATCTTGACGTCTGCGATGGAAGTTGCTGCAAGGATCTCCTCAATTGACTTGTAGATTGTCTCAGGGGTGATCCCTTCTTTCTTATTGTACGCAAGCTGTTTTTCACGCCG
>CAZOIM010000085.1:1798-3150 GCA_964579855.1 uncultured Ignavibacteriaceae bacterium
TCGGTCAGATCCTCCGCCATGCGCTTGGTCAGCGTCGTGACAAGGATGCGTTCCTTCTTGATCGCCCGCGCTCGGATTTCAGCCATCAAATCGTCAATCTGATGTTTACTGGGACGTATTTCGACAGCGGGGTCAACCAATCCTGTCGGACGAATGACCTGTTCAACGAAGACTCCCTGGCTCTTTTCGAGCTCATAGTTTCCTGGCGTTGCGCTGACGAAAATGACCTGATTGACAGTCGCTTCCCATTCATCGAACTTCAACGGTCGGTTATCAAGCGCAGAAGGCAGACGGAAGCCATATTCGACAAGAGTCTCCTTCCGGGATCGATCACCGGCATACATCGCTCCGATCTGCGAAACCGTTACGTGAGACTCGTCAATGATCGTAAGAAAGTCTTTCTGAAAATAGTCGAGCAAACAGTATGGACGGGAACCAGCCGGCCTCCCCGACAAATGACGAGAATAGTTTTCGATGCCCTGACAATACCCCACTTCGCGCATCATTTCAAGATCGAACCGGGTTCGTTGTTCAAGACGCTGAGCCTCAACGAGTTTCCCCATATCGCGAAGTTCTGTCGTCCGTTGCCTTAGTTCATCGTAAATACCTTTCATCGCGCGTTCGATCGTTTCACGCGAGGTGACAAACTGTTTTGCGGGATAGATGATTTCATAGTCAGTCTGTCCAAGGATCTTGCCGTCGGTTTTGTTGATGTTGGATATGCGCTCGATTTCGTCGCCGAAGAATTCGATCCGGACCGCTTCCTCGACTTCATATCCGGGGATGACTTCCACCACATCGCCGCGGACGCGGAACGTTCCGCGGGCAAATTCGTAATCGTTGCGCACGTAAAACATTTCGATGAGCTTCTTCAGGAGTGCCTGGCGGTTTGTCTTCTCACCTTTCCGGATCTGTAGCGTCTGTGCCACCCACTCTTCAGGTGCGCCGATTCCATATATGCAACTCACGGAAGCAACGACAATGACATTCGGATCTCCACTCAGGAGCGAGCTTGTTGCTCGAAGACGGAGACGGTCGATTTCTTCATTGATCGAAGCATCTTTGGCAATGTAGGTATCAGAAGTCGGGACGTACGCCTCCGGTTGATAATAGTCATAATAGCTTATGAAGAACTCGACGCGGTTTTTGGGAAAGAACGTTTTGAACTCGGCATACAATTGCGCGGCAAGCGTCTTGTTGTGGGACAAAACAAGGACCGGCTTGGTGACTCCTTTGAGCACGTTCGAAATCGTGAAGGTTTTACCGCTCCCCGTCACGCCGAGCAGTGTCTGATACTTGTCTCCCCGTTTTAATCCTTCAAGAAGTTGTCGGATGGCATCCGGTTGGTCGCC
>CAZOIM010000085.1:3250-14087 GCA_964579855.1 uncultured Ignavibacteriaceae bacterium
GCTTCTTCTTCCACGATCCCAATCTTGTTGATGAAATCCGCCTTGGATCTGGCTTTGCAGGCAGATCGATAGTTGGCAGCAACCGAGCTGGAAGACCTTATGATTTGTCTGACAATGACATCAGTCTCTCGACCGTGCGGAATCGGAGCAACAAGACGAAAAACATCAAGAGACATCTGTTTTGTGCGATCTTTGAGTTCATCGGCATCCATGATTAATTCGCAATTGACAATTCGAAATTCACAATTGCTTCATCTCTTTGCTTCAAACAATGTCCACGGTCCGGCTTTCATGTCTTTCAGGTACGGTGACATCCATCTGAATTCTGGATGTTTCTCAAGGAATGTTGATGCGATGAAATCTGCTCCGCACGGATGTCCCATCCTCGCCCAGAATTTCAGGTCCTTCGCGAGCGATGCAGAGGTTACCTTTCCTTGCACGGATCCTCCCGGATAGTAGGGTGCCCAACTGAATTCGGGTGTTCCGTGTGGATCTTCATCGTTGTGACCGCAGATGACGCAGCGGTTGTCCGCTGACGCGCCGAGGTTGGCATCGATGTGATCGGCTTCAAACAATCGTGCCATCTCGGAGTTTATTTTCCCCTTGTTTTCATTCACAAGTTGTTCCCACCGTATCTTGCGGGCATTCGGCGAGCTCGTCTTGTCGTTAACGTCAAACGTGGTTTCATCTGCCAGCAATTCTTTGTCAGTGGCAAAATTGGAGCCCACATAGACTCCATTCTTCGTCCGCCAGAGACGATGATGCTTCAGGCCGAGGTCGAGCTTGGCGATCTCATTGGTCTTCAAGTCACCCACGAGCCAAGTGTTGGCGTAGGCGCCATTATTGTTCGTCGTCATAACCGTAACAAAATCGTCGATGCTGTTTGCGTACTGAGCTGCTTTGCGGGCCCGCATGAATTCCGGCGTACCGTTCTCGTCAAACCCTTTGAATTGTGTAATCGTCGTTTCGGTGTAAAGAATCCCCGCATCCGTCATGACGAAATCATCACCGCTGTGGATGAAGCCGGGAAAAGCATCCATCATGATCCTGTGTCCTTTTTCGGGCACGATATCGGCAACGATGTTCCATCTCTCGCCGACCACATAATCAACCCATGAGTTATGGGCCATCACGATCTTGCCGTCAGCGGTATAACTCCCGGTTGCAATAAATGCACTGCAGTTGCCGGGCGCTTTGTTGTCACCGGACCCGGGCTTTGCTTTGTCCATCAATGAAGGAAGATAATATTGGGCAAGTTCCATCCAACCATTCATCGCGGTGATATCGATCTTGTCGTAGTGCAGTCCCTTGGCCCTCAGTCCCTCGGCAATTCCTTCGATTTCCTCCTGGTATTCTTTTTCCAATTTCGGCCAGAACATTCTTTGAGCTGCGCTGCGATAGAACGCCCATTTCTCTTTTGTTGAACCTTCCAGAAACTGCTTGAACATCTTCAAGGCATCATCGATCTCCGGGGAAAGGAGATAGCCGTGCTGGTACCCGATATCGGCAGGTTTTCCCTCCAGGTGGATATAGATCCATCCCGCCTTGTCTTCGCGAGAAGACTTGGCCAACCGCGAATCCCCGGATGCAATCGTCAACGATGAGAGGACAACAATCAGGAGCACGAATGTGGAATTCATCACTAGCCTCCTTCAATTTTACGCTTTGGGGAGAATTAAGGTACGCAATATAATTCTTGCGCTCCTGCGAAGCAACCGAGATGATTCCTTGCCTCCGCGGATTCGCTTTGTTATCTTGTGAGTGTCCATGAGGACTTTGATTGTAATCGGTATCGTGTCGATCTGTTTTTACTCGTGCACCAAGCCGGCGCCGAGGAAAACCTCCGTCAATTTGGACACGCTCGCAACCGTATATGCAGAGTTGTTGGTTCTGAACGAACGTTACACTCTTTCAAAAGACTCTTTGTCCGCAGTGCAGTATGAGGCTGAGTATGGGGACATCTTGAGAAGACACAACTACTCCAAGGATCGGTTTGGTTCAGAACTCGGCTCGGTTGTGCAGTCCTCCGACGATTTCAAACAATTGTGTGACCGTGCGCTGACGAATTTTCAGCGAATGCGACCGAAACCTTCAATACCGGTTCAGCGGGGCCGTTCATAGATTTTGTCGATGATGAAGCTGTAATTCCTATTTGCGAGATTTTTCAGAACCCTAATTCGACTATGAATCAAAAGACCCATAATCTGGAGGCCATCATCAGCGGATACCAGAAGGTAATCATTGGATTCTCCGCCGGCGTTGATTCGACATTGGTCTCGTTTGTGTCGAACAAGGTGCTTGGGTCCAATGCTTTGATTGTACTGGCCAAAACGGAAACTATCACCAACGAAGATGTTGATCTCGCAAGATCTCTTGCCGGAACGTACGGGTTCAATTTTCGTGAGATTGAATATAACGAGCTCGAAATTGAGAACTACGCTTCCAACCCCATCAACCGATGTTATTTCTGCAAACATGAATTGTATGTTCGCCTTGGCTCAATCGCCGAACAAGAAAAAATACCGATCATTCTCGACGGAGCAAACCTTGACGACCTCGGCGATTATCGCCCCGGCAGAACGGCAGCCAAAGAACTTCAGATCCGGTCCCCGCTGATTGAAGCATCGTTTACAAAGCTCGATGTCAGAGAGGCCGCTGAATACTACGGCCTTCCCAACTTCGACAAACCCTCGGCACCGTGCCTTTCATCCCGAATTCCCTACGGAACTCCGATTGACCGCGCATCGCTCGAGAAAATCGCTCAGGCCGAGCAGTATATCAGACTCAAAGGATTCACCAATGTTCGTGTTCGTCATTTCAACGAACGGGCAAAGATCGAAGTTGACAAGGACGATATCGCCAGGCTTCGACTCATGTTTGATGATATCGAAACACGATTGCACGATCTTGGATATCGCGACGTGCAAATCGACGCGGAAGGGTTTCGGTCGGGAAAACTGAACGAGAAGATTTTGAAATGACAAAACGCCAAAAGAATATATCCACCGTACGATCTCGGCTTCAAGACCTTGTCAGTTCCACTTCAGAAATTGCCGAGATGGCGAAGCTGCTTTCGGGTTCAGCTTCCGTTGGCGTGAAAGATTATGCCGATATTGATATTTCGCGTTTCGAGCGGACAGCCTTTCCCGAAATAATCTACTGCGAAAATAAACGTGTCGACCAGATCATCGCAATCGCCAGAAAACTCTATGCCCACAGAAAACTTGTCCTTGGTACGCGTTGCCCACCGGAATATTTTTCTCGGCTGAAAAAAACATTTCGATCTGTCCGGTTCAACCAGGACGCTCAATGTTTCCGTATCGGTAATCCGCTTCCAGGCATCGCAGGTGTATCTGTGGGGATCATTTCGGCAGGAACAACCGATATTATGGCGTGTGAAGAAGGGGCGTTGATTCTCGAATCGCTTGGAGTTGTGGTGCACCGGATTTATGATGTCGGTGTGGCAGGCATTCACCGGCTCTTTGCGAATGATTCGCGGATTAAGCGTTCAGACGTACTCATCGTTGCCGCCGGCATGGAAGGCGCATTGCCGAGCGTCATCGGCGGGATGTATCACCAGCCGATCATCGCGATCCCGACAAGCGTTGGGTATGGGACTGCACTCGCGGGGTTCACCGCGCTCTTCGCCATGCTCACGAGCTGTTCGCCCGGCATTACCGTCGTGAACATCAATAACGGCGTTGGCGCGGCAGCCGCTGCTTATAAGATACTGAAGTTGGTGAAGTCAAAACAGGAAGTGAAAGCGTAATCTCCCCGATTACGCGAAGATTTTTCCACCACTGCAATTTCCCGATTGGGTAATCGGTTTCGTACTCGTTGCAACTCATCTCTCCAATCAATATCTCCCAGCCTCAACGTTTCCTGGCCACAGAAGGAACAAGCGTCTGATAAACCGAGACCAAATGCTTTGCGACATCATTCCAGAGGTACTCTTTCCTTATTCTGTCACGAAGTTGCCTGTCTTTTTGCCTGATGAGTGCAATCTGAATTCCGTCGCGTATGCTCTTCACCGAATACGGATCGACGTAATTCGCAAATTCACCGAAATATTCTCTCGTCCCTCCGTGAGGAGTAATGGCCACTTTCGCGCCTGCAAGTCCCGCCTCGAGTGCAGCGATACCTGGAGTCTCAAATAACGACGGAAGAACAAAGACGTCGCACGCAGCATAGGCCGATGCAAGCAGGTCGGAATTGTGATCGATGGACTCCAGGATGGTGATCCTCGGATTCCTCTTCGCAAGCTCTACGCATCGATCGCCTTCCTTCGTATTCTCTATCCGCCCGATGATAAATGCAGGGTGGTTGATCGATTCGAGAGCCTGAATCAAACGAAATACATTTTTTCTTCCGGGCCCGATGTGGCCGACGTTGAGAATGAACTTATCCGCACCATACGTCTTCCGAAAGAGTGAAGGTTTTGCTTTTTCAAACCTCGGCTCCACACCATTTGGAATGATTCTGACTTTTTCCTCGGGAAATCCCATGCCTTCCGTAAAGATTCTGGCTTCATCGACGGTGTTGGCGGCCAGGATGGATGCCCAGGAACACATCTCAGCCATCATGCCGTAGTCTGTCCAAATCCCGGGTGAGAAGCTCTTCAGTATTTTGCCTGCTCGTACCACTCGGTGGACATATTCGTGAGAATGCCGGGTGAAAAATATCGGCGAAATGACGATAGGGACACCAAGTTTGTGAATTTCTCGGGCGAGGTGATAGGTCCCGATGTTGGCACCAAAGAAATGAACCAGGTCAACGTCGTCTCGATGGAACTCTTTCCACGAATTGAACAGGCTTACACGAACACCAAGATTCTCCAGCTCGGCCTTCGACTGCAGAATCTGGGTTCTGGGTCCGCCCTTCAACATCATCACTGCCTGGTATGTTGCTAGACAGACCTTCACTTGAATTTGGTCCTTAGATTCTTGACGTCGACGCTTACTTCACCCTTCATCACCCTCGTCGCCAGATCGACAGTCCGTGTCAGAGGAATGCGATAATTGAAATTCCTCGCACGCACGTAGTTGGGCGGAAGCGCAAAAGGCAGAGGCCGAAGTTCCCACGAAAGCTTTTCCAGATTCAGTTCTTTCCGGATCGGTGTAAATGCTTCGGTTCCATCCGGTCTGGAAATCCTTACCCAGCACGTGTCCGGTCCCTTGTTTGCAGAAACCCGAACGGTCGAACCCGACGATTCGATTTGGGGCTTCATCGTGAGCCTTCGCTTCCACCAATTTGCATATTCGCCGAGGAACATTGGCGCAACCCTCGGGTTCTTGACGGTTTCAAAAAGATGCTTGAGCACTTCGTGATGTCCGTCTTTCGGGTGATGGTAGAATACAAGCGGTTCACGGACGCTGAGTTTCAATCCTGTCACAAGATCGAAATACTTTTTCATCTGCTCGTCGGTATATCCCTGTCTTCGCAGATTTCCAATCCCAATGGGGTGAATGGGGGTTTGGAGCACAGTCGAGACCTCAGTACCCAGCATCGGGAACGACGGCAGATTGTCATAATCATAGGCAAACTCCGAAGAATATACAAATCCGGCATTACGAATCGCTTTCCCTAGGCCATCATTCCACATTCCAAAAGGAGCTACAAAGCCTTCCGGCTTGATGCCTGACCCTTTGAGGACGGAAAGTGCCTGGCGAATATTGGATTCATTCTGCTGAACATCATCGAACACTTTGTGCTCGTAACAATGTGCACCGATTTCCTGGTGTTCCATCGACGAGAACATCGGAAGAAAAAGCTGCTGGTTCTTTACATCGACAAACCACGCGGTTGGGACTTCGTGTGCGCGAACAAGTTTGTACAATTCATCGATTTCTCCGGGTCGTGCCTGATCGGTATCAACACGGAATGAGAAGACGCTTTCTGCATCTCCCGGATAGTACCAGAGGTGGGCATACGGAAGACCCCGATGATGGTGGAGAATCTCAAGAGATCGGGCAACAAGTTTTCGAATCCCTCCTCTGGAAACCGTCGAAACACGCTCGAACGGCAGGCGTCGCTCCGGAGAGTAAAACGACTTGGTCGATGTTCGAACATCCGACAAGAGGACGGTCGGGTCGAACGGTAGCACGATGACGTGACCGTTATTCAATACTCCTTTATGAATACAAAATGATCCGTGATCGGTCTTGAGCTGATTAGCGTTCCACGCCACCCGGCATCGGGACTGAATATCAACGAGACCCACATTCGAAAAATGTGATGATGAGTCTGAATACATGTACTTTATGAATTCCTGATTGTATGTCGTCTGTCGTATTTCCGCATAAACTTTCGCAGAGCAGAGCACCCCGCCTCCTTGTGAGACATAATTCCGCATGATTGTGAGATCGTGATCGTGCACGTCATCACCCGCAACCACCGCGCTGAAGTTTTCAACCGTGAGTGCATCGGTCACTTTGGTATGGGGCACTCCTTCTTGTTCCAGCAATGGCTCCCACCGTTCGGAATTGCCAACGATACCTACGTTTAATTTCATGTCGTTTTCCTCCAAACGAGACTGGCGATTTCACCCAATGTACAAACACGCAACAGAATTATAGATGATCCATACAGAAGAGCCCCGACAATCACCCGAAGGATCACATTGTAGGGCTGAAGCACGATCACCGCAGATACCATAATGACCAAAGCAGTCAAGACCCAATGGATTGGGACGCTCGTGCTGATTGGAAGATACGGACGGAGACTTGCGCGTGCAATGAGAAGGGTCAATCCTTCAGAAAGCACGACGCCAAAGACCGCTCCTTCCAATCCGTAGAATCTGGTCAGGATGGTGACGGACACAACATAGATGAGTGCGCTCTTGATCATCACCTTTCCGTATACTCCACTCGGCGCGACAGCGATAAGTCCCGATGTAAAGACCGTATGGATCATCGTGAAGCAAAGAAACCAAATAAGAATCCTGAACAAATCTCCCGAGGCCGAAAAATTTCCGCCGAACACCAATCGGATAATGTCGTTGGAGAGAAGCATGCCACCGACACAGATCGGGAGCGCAGCGAGGAGAATCCATCGCAGTGCATCGCCAAGACGAGGAGCAAGTTGTTCCGGTGAAACGGATTTTAATCGTGCGGATGCAGGCAACAACAACACTCCAAGGACGCGATCAAAGAGGAGGAGAAACACAACCAGTTTCGATGCCGCGCTGTACAGTCCAACATCGTTGCTCGTCATTATGATGGCGATAATAAGAGGAGCCAGATTTATGCTGATCTGCCCTAGAACTGTTCCAATGCCGAGTGGAAGAGATTGCTGAAGCATCTGCTTCCAGGCCGTACGATCGATCGAGAGACGAACTTCGTTGCCTTCGCGCCGGTATTTCGCATAATAGAACAACATCATGACAATATCTCCCGACACTGATGCCACCGCGACCCATAGGATATCGTGGTCAGACCGAACGAGCAGCAGCACCAGTACAAGATATACCGCTGCGGTTACCGACTTTCCAAAACTTATCGTGTTCATTTGCTCTTTTCCCTGAAAATGCCACTCCAGGAGGAACGCTTGAGCGAACAGCGAGCAATTCAATGCAATGATAAGTTTCATCATTATCGGATCTTGCATGAAGAGTGCGCCAATCAACGCAGTCAGGACAAAAACCCCCGATGCTATAGCGAGCCGAAGCGACAGCAACCGTCCGGCCATAGTTTTGTCGGATCCGTGTGCTGTTTCTCTGATACCGTACAGGTTGAGACCTGCAGTGCTTATGTTGATCGTGTAGGAAAGGATGGTAAACCCGAGGCTTACCAATCCAAAATCTGCGAGCGAAAGTTTGCGCGCCAAGTAGGCAACAGAGAGAAATCCGAGGATCTTTCGAGCGATTTCGCTGGATGCGAGTGACAGAAAATTTTTTGTCAGTCGTTTCATCGACTGACCTCCGAGATAAGTTCTTTCAAACGATCCACGCGCTTCTGCAAAGGAAAGAGGTCCACAATCCGTTGCCGTGCCTTGCTGCCCGTGGACGAGGGCATTCGGAGAGCTTGCTCAATTGCTGTCACCAGCGCACTGGGATCATTTGAATTGACGATGAGACCGTCCTCGCCCACCGCCCTTGCACTTCCGCCGACGTTTGTGGCAACGGGAATACACTCGCAGAGCATTGCTTCACACAGCGTGTTCGATAATCCCTCCCTTCGAGACGGCTGACAATAGACCTTTGCTCGTTGATAGTACTGCAGCAATTCGGACTGATCAAGGATGGGCAACAATTTAAGGTTCGTTGGAGGAACGAGATTTCCGAATTTCTCAACGTTGAATCCGATTAACACAAAGTTTATCAAGGGCAATCCTCGGGCAACTTCGAACAAAATATCGACACCCTTGATCTTCAATCGTCCTTCACTTTGGACCGCTGCCACCGTGACGACCATCGGTTCCTTCAGTCCGGAAGGCCGCCAAAATTTGTCGTCGAATCCTGTTGGCAGAACCTCAATGTTCTTGCCCGGATATTGTATCCGTTGAAGCACTTCGTCTTTGAGTGATTGGTCAACGACAAGGACACGGGCTGCCTTTTTGATCGCTCTTCGGGCGAGGGCCGATTTCCACGGTGAAAGCCACAATCCATAACTAAATTCCTTTTCTTTGGCCATATCGACGCCGCCGATGACGATGATGGATTTCTTTCCGAGCAATCCTGCCGCCAGAGTCGCGATCGCAGCATACACCGAGGCGAACCAGCAGAAGACGAGATGCGAATGGAGAACTCCGAGAAGGATGTTAAAGACTTGCATCGGTCCGTGACCGATGCACGATGTGAGGCGGTTGTCCTCCGACAGGACCTTTATGTCGTTGTCGATAAAGGGGGTGTGAAATGTCGAGACAAAAAGTATATTTGGTCGGGAACTCAGAGTCCGTGTCGCAGAGAATGGAAAAGGATGGTTCGATTATTCATCGGCAGAGACATCGTACTTAACGATTTCGTACCCTTTCAGCGTGTCGAGAGCTGCGAAGATGACGCCGCAAAAGAAGATAACAAGTCCCGCCATGAACGATGCGATGATGACTGATTTGAGACCTATGGCGATCAAAAAGTAGTCGAACCCGATGAGCAATGATGTGAGCACGAACAAGGCGACAGCGATGGAATAACACAACAATGAGTTTCGAACCATCCATGCACGCCTGAGCAATCGGTCAAGCTGTCGCGCGATACTTTCAAGACGTTGATTTTCCTGTGCCCCGAAGTTCTGCTCGGAAGCCCGCGCAAAGAGCTTGCGACGCTCTTCATTGAGAAGACGGACCCTGTTCACGACCGAGGAAAACTTGGTGCTGATGCTGAGGAGAAGCAAACCGCAACCGTTAATCATTACAGCCGGCGCGAGCATGAGTTGAATTGCCTGTACGACGGTCAGACCTATCTCTGTTTGCATGATAAACGATTCTTCAATAATTAGACTTTCCGGATTTCCCCCATCACGACCGGATGTTCCTTCATCTTCCCCAGCGCCCTGAGCGTTCTATCAACTTCGTTCTTACCAACGATCAAGATCATTCCGATCCCCAGGTTGAATGTTCGCCTCATATCTAGCTCGGGAACGTTTCCGGATTTCTGTATCAATTTGAAAATCGGCGGGCGCCCCCACGATTTCCAGTCTATGTTGAGTCCAAGTCCTTTCGGCACAATCCGCATCGTGTTGCCTTCGATGCCACCCCCGGTAATATGCGAAATCCCTTTTAGTAAATTCTTTGAAAGCAGTGGACTGACGGACGACAAATACGAACGATGGACCTTGAGCAGTGACTCGCCGATGGTACACCCGAGCTCGGCGAAATGATCATCCAACGAGAATTCGGATTGCAGGACGCGTCGGGCAAGAGAATATCCATTCGTATGCAGACCGCTTGAAGGAATTCCGATGAGGATGTCGCCTTTCTTGATGTTCTTTCCGCTGACAATCTTCTTTTCGTCGACTATGCCGACGATCATTCCGGCAATGTCGAAATCTCTTTCGGCGTAGATGCCGGGCATTTCCGCAGTTTCTCCACCCACGAGAGAACAGCGGTTCTCCTTGCACGCCTTCACAAATCCAAGGATCACTTGTTCCGCCGCGTCGACGGACATGCTACCCGTGGCATAGTAATCCATGAAATAGAGCGGCGTGGCACCGCAGGCAAGAATATCGTTCACGCAGTGATTGACCAAATCCTGACCGACGGTGTCGAAGATGTTCATCTCGACAGCGACTTTGAGTTTCGTTCCAACGCCATCCACACTGGACACCAGTACAGGATGTTTATAGCCTTTGAAATTTGCGCGATAGAACGATCCAAAGAGGCCGATATCCGCAAGAACATTTTTGTCGAACGTAGAACGGACAAGTTTCTTTATGCGACGGACAAGTTCTTCGCCCGCATCGATATCGACTCCGGATTCCTTGTAGGTGGTCATATGCTTGAGATCAAATCCGACGAGAGATCGAGCTAATTATCAGAATTGGTAAAAAGAGGAAAGCTTTAAAGTGATTGAACCCAAGATAATTCTTTTTCGCTCGCTGAACAATACACGATGAGAGGAATCGGTTTCCACCGACGATAGCACCAGGTGTAGCTCTCAATCACCGTCCTGCATTGCGAAAATCACTGCGCTTCGGTATATTGCACGGGCTATTTTTAAGGAGGCAATGTGAAAACCGTTCAAATCAAGGGCGCGAACGAACAGTTCGCAGTCGGCAAAATCGTTTGCATCGGACAGAACTACGCGGCACATATCAAAGAAATGAAGGCCGAGACTCCGACCTCTCCCGTATTCTTTCTCAAACCGACAAGTGCGCTCGTGCGAGACGGCGGTGAGATAGTT
>CAZOIM010000086.1:0-4263 GCA_964579855.1 uncultured Ignavibacteriaceae bacterium
TGATTCACGCGGCCCAAATTTGAATCGTCAAGAGAATCGTGGATGATGTTTTCGATGTCCTGCTGCGTTGATGTTCCAGTGTAGAAATTCCCTATTGCCGTTACAGGTTGGTTGGATATATGGAATGCGTTATCGTACAGCGTTATCACCGGCTGAAATTGAGTGTAACCTGCGCTGAACAAACAATTATTGATTGCCACGTTGGTTGGCGCGAAATCTGGGCCTGTACTGTTCCCGACAACTATCACACCTGCCGCGCTTGAGACCGATCCGTGCGTGAAGGTTCCGGTGAGTGTGATAGATTTGCTATTGCCAAACACGATCGCCCCTGCGCCGCCATTGTTGACAAATGATATCGTACCCGATTGCCCGATCTGGATGTTCTTGATGACGTGTGACGAACTCTGAGCGTTGATCCATATCCCCGCGGTCGCGTTACTGTCTGCAAAGACCGATCCCTGGATTGTAATATTGGAATCAGACGCAACATCAGCATAAAAAAGAATGCCACCACCGTTGTAACCACGGTCGACTCCGTTCTTCCGATAGATCCCTCCGTTGACCGTAATTCCCACCGAGCCGTCCCCGATCACAAGTCCATGAATTCTATTATATCGCGTCGTGAGATTCGAGACTTGGGAAGTGCCGGTGATGCCAACGAGACAGATTCCAGAACCGATTAACGTCCAGCCGTTACTGTCAGCAGTCACTCCTGACATAGTGTAATTGCTTCCATTGGTTGTGTTCAATCCATGTTTTCCGTTGTAAGAATAACTTCCTCCCGTCACAGTCACACCCGTCAGGTTGGTCAGTTGGGCCCCTGAATTGGTGCCGTGCATGCAATAGACATTCGTCAACGTCAGATTCGAAACGCCGGTAGCATTGATTCCATTTCCAGGGGCGGCTCTGACTTGAAGATTTTGGAGTACGACGTTGTTCGTTGTTATAGTTATTCCATTCCCGGAAGGCGGAACGATTACCGATGACGAATCCGTACTTTTGATGGTCAGTTGTTTGTTGAGCGTTACCGATTCGTTATAGATACCAGAAGCAAGCGTTAGAGTATCGCCGGGGAGTGTGCCGTCGTTGTTAATCGCAGCCTGAATTGTGGGATAGGAACCTCCGCGCGTTATGTTCACAACTTGACCAACAGCTCCCGAAATGCCAAGGCAAATCAGCGCGGCTACCAGTATTCCAACCGGGACAATATTGTCTTTTCGTTTCATTTCAGGAGTAAGAGTTTTCTCGTTGATGTGTAGAGAGTCTTCACGTTATCCATCGATACAACATCGAGTCTGTAGAAATAAATCCCGGAAGCGAAATTGCCAGCTTGCCATTCAACGGTACGCTCGCCAGGAATTTCGACTCCATTCACCAGCGTTGCGACGCACCTGCCGGTCAAATCAAAAACCCTGAGTCTCACCTGACTCATCGCTGCAACCTGATAGCTGATCGTCGTCGAAGGATTAAAGGGGTTCGGATAGTTCTGTTCGAGGCCGAACGACCGCGGTATCTTCTCCCCACTCTTCGCTACTGCAAGGGAAGGATCGCCGTTGCCCAAGAGAGGTACTGTGATGATCGATGGCGTCGATGAACTGGAAAAAACCTTGAGACTTCCTGGATAATGAATGCCGGCAGTCGGCTTAAACACAATGGTCATGACAAGACTGTCGTACGGATTCAAATTCTTCGGCAAGACTTGAGTGGAAATTGAATACGGAGCAGTCACCTGGACTGAATCGATGCGCGTTGCCAGGACTGAAGAATAGAATACGACGTTTGTCGTAACAGAGTCTTTCGTCGTCCCGAAGTTGAGCGTTGAGGCGGACGATGCGATGCTCGGTGATAATCCGGATAGTACTGAATCTCGCAGAACCCTGAGTTTGCCGTCAGCGCTGCTAAAGACCAGGTCCACGACACCCTTGCCGCTGAAGTCCACGCCGACGATCGCTTTCGAATTTCTTACCGCGGGAATGTCCAGTGCGGTTGGTGCAGCGATTCCTTTGTTCAAATAGACGGTGACATTTGTCGCGGAATTGGCCACCGCAAGATCAGTGGCACCGTCTGAGTTAAAATCGTTGCCGTACAATGAGAACGGGATTGCACCGACGTCGATCGCCGGGAACCCTGTATTGAATCGACCGGGAGGAACTCCATTGTATGCATTCAGGTATATCGAAATACTTTGCGTGTTTGTTCCAGTACTGCCGGTACCAGCTATCGCAATATCCGGAGTTCCGTCCTTATCGAAATCAAATACTGCGAGACCGTTGGCCAGAGCCGATGTAGAGAGAAGATATGTTGTATCTGCAGAGAGCGATCCCCCGACATTTCTCACGATCGTGAGACTTTTCGATCCCTTGTTTGTGACTGCAACATCCGGCATCCCATCGCCGTTGAAATCGGCAATCGCAACTCCGCTTGGTCCTGTCCCTACTCCAAATGTCTGGTGGACGGAGAATGAACCGTTGCCGTCGTTGACCAGGACTACAAGCACGTTGGTCGAAAACACCGTTACTGCGATATCGATATTGCCATCGTTGTTGAAGTCTGTAACTGCAAGTGCGGACGGATTCAATCCCACAGCAGAGGAAACGGCAGCGCCAAAAGAACCGGAGCCGTCATTTTTCAGGACGCTAATGCTGTCCGAGCCATAGTCTGCAACAATGAGATCAACGCTGCCATCGCCATCAACATCAGCCGCCACAATCGCTTCAGGTCCTGTGCCCACGGGGTAAGCTTTCGGCGGATAGAATCCACCGTGTCGATTGTTGACCAATACGTTGACCGTATTATGGGCAGAGTCGGTTGCTGCAATATCGGTGAAACCATCCTTGTCAAAGTCCCCTGCGGCCAGTCCATACGAAATTCCAATCGCAACGGGCGAGCTTGGCGACAAACCGTATTTCCCGCTCCCATATTGCGTCTTTGTCTGGAACATCCAGGTGTATCCACCGCTCAGTGATCCAGTTATAGACGATGATACACCGCTCGTGAGCGTCACCTGGATTTTTTCGCCGTAGAGAAAACTTGAGGCCGGAGTGAAACTCGCGATCTTCCCTGTTATATCGAGCGAAATCTGACCCTGGTGTCGACCTGTGATGGAACCTGTGACAATGAAGCTCGAGTGTGTCAATGTCGCAAAACTAACAGAGTCGCTAAATGTGGCGCTGATGATTGCGCTCGGAAGCGACGTGGCCGAATTCTTGGCCGGAGATACCGAGACGATGGATAGTGCAGCCTGCGTCTTCGCAATGCGCGTGGATTGAGCAAAGATTGGCTGGCACAATGCCAGGCTTGCAATGACGAGCGACTTTGCGTTCGAGAATCGGCTCAATATGGATAAATGGGATTTCAAATTTGTACTAAACGTTTTCCAGCCTTTCCGCAGGCGATATCCACCGTGTTTTTCAACCTCTCCTTGCTCCCCTCCTTCACAAGGAGGTGATTGTTAGCCCGCCGATCTTCCTAGCGGGGGGGGGCAGATTTACAGAAGCGGATTTCATCGCTTGTCATGATGGGTTCCGTCTTGTTTTTCGACCACCCCTTGCTCCCCTACTTTACAAGGAGGGGATTGGGGAGGTCGGATTTAAAAATGCAGATTTAAACTGGTCGCCTTATTCAACATTTATAGAATTTATTCCAGAATAGATGCCACCGAATTCGTGTCTTCTTTTGTTTTTAATTTTTGAGATCGCTGATTGATATACTTGGCAATCGTGTCGATCACGCCATCAATATTCTCATAAATGTCAGCGTTCGTGAATCTAAGGAACTCAATCCCAAACGATTCAATAAACCTCTGACGCTCTGCATCGCGCTCTTTTGCACCAATCTGAAAATGGCTATCTCCGTCTATTTCAACAGCCAATTTCAAAGCCGGACAATAGAAATCAATCACATATTGTTCCACGCCGTACTGTCGCCTGAACTTGTATCCTAACAACTGCTTTCTTGACAGGTTTGCCCAAAGTAGAATCTCAGCTTTAGGCATCGATCTTCGCAACGCTTTTCGTCTCGCCGTCTGAGATTTCTTGTTAAAAATCAGCCCCATTTGACTTCACTGGCAATTCAGGCTGCTGGTTCTAACCTACCAAATTTCTGCCATTGTGCACGTGACTAGCATCATTGTCTTCCGAGCTGCCCAAGACATAGATATGTGTCACGACATCCCTGCACCTGGCTTGAATAGTCATCGCGACTCAATCTAGTACGCCCCCTTACCAAATAGCACCACCGGAACTGTGCGAAACAATATCTCCA
>CAZOIM010000086.1:4363-8692 GCA_964579855.1 uncultured Ignavibacteriaceae bacterium
CCCTTACCAAATAGCACCACCGGAACTGTGCGAAACAATATCTCCAGATCGAACAGCCGGAGGCCTATGAATGAGTCACACGTTAGTGTGATTCTGATCGGAGAGGTGGAACCTTAGTACGCCCCCTTACCAAATAGCACCACCGGAACTGTGCGAAACAATATCTCCAGATCGAACATAACCGATTGGTTCTCAATATAGTACAGATCGAGGAGAACCATTTCTTTGAAACTCACCTCGCGCCTTCCGGAAATCTGCCACAATCCCGTCATCCCGGGTTTGGCATTGCTCCGAAGCTCGTAGAAGCCGCGCATCCTGTTCTCGTGCGTGATGTTGTCAATGTCCCGCATGGAAATAGGCCTCGGTCCAACGAGACTCATATCGCCCGTGAACACTTTGAATAGTTGGGGAAACTCGTCAATGCTGAACTTTCTGAGAATGCGTCCAACACGCGTAATGCGGGGGTCGTTGTCCACGAAGAACAATCCTCCCGTTGTCTTATTGTTCTTGAGGAGCTCATCGTGATAATCTTCCGATCCGGTCTTCATGCTCCTGAACTTGACCAGTTCTATTTCCGATTTCCCCTTTGCGAGTGCCCTCTTCTGCCGGAACAGGATCGGAAAACCGTCTTCGAACACAATGGCAACAGCGACACAGAATACGATCGGCGAAACGAGGATCATGGCTATCATCGAGCCGACGATATCGAACAGCCTTTTGGAGAACCGCTTGAACTGCTCGGTGATTCTTCTCTTGCGCGTGTACAGTGGGATTCCGGCGACATCGTGAACAAACGAGTACCGACGCATACCCTCGAATTCCGGCGAAAGGACCTTAAGATCGACATTCATAGTGCGGCAAATGTCCAGGAGTTCCGGGTAGCCTGCCGCATCATCCACAGAAGGAACGAGCACCCTGTCGATTTCCTGTGTTTTGACAATCTCGGACAATTGTGCGAGCTGATAGTGGGGGATACTATTTTCTTCGACCTCCTCCCTGGAAAAGGAATTGTCCTCACCTTCCGCGATAATTCCTTTGATCCTGCAACCAAGTCTGGGAATCTGCCTGTACATTTCGATGATGCGCACACCAGTTCCTTTGAATCCGACGATGATCGCGTTGAATGTCCCGATACCGAATTTCTGCAACGCCTCATTGACAATCCCAAGGACTTTTCGTCCCGTCAGGAACACGATGGGAAAGAGAATGAAGAACAGAAACATGAACCCGCGGGGAAAAGCATCCCAATGGATGAGATACAGAAGCGAGAGTACTGCCGGCATTGTGAACAGATATGCTTTGAATCCAAGTCCACGCTGTACTTTGGCGGACGCGTGATACGCAGCGCGATACAGGCCGGACACCGATGCAAAGAAGATAAACAGACACCAGGTCATCACCATCGCATCCCTGAATGCCGTTGGTGTCAACGTTGGCGCTGGGCTCAGATACAAACGGAACCAATAAGCCAGGAGAGCTGCACACCAGAGACTGACGCTGTCCGCGATGACAGCCAGGAGCAAATATACCTGACGCCAATTGCGTCTTATGAAGAGCGTTGTTGTTCCTGACATTCTGTGCTGAGACAAATCCATTGTGTCAACGAAATCCAGACATGTTCTTGAGGAAAAAATCAATGATCGTGTTGCACGTTCGCTGGATCAAAACTCCACGGAAATACCGATTGACGGTACAATGCCAAGCTCGGGCTGATCAATCGCTCCCCCCTTGGTACTGTCCCAGATGGGGGGTTCCAGGAGCTTTCTATTGTAAATATTCTGGATGTCCACATACGTTTGCATGGAAATGGAACCCATGGCCCATGTGCGAGTCGCCCGGACATCCAGGCTGTGGTTTACGCCAACCCGGGCTGTATTGTAAAGAACACTCGACCGCTTGAATGTATTGGTTACGAACGGAGTGTAGGGCCGACCGGTATAGAGACGAAACGTAGAAGTGAACTCCCAGTTTTCATCAACGATGTATCCACAACTCACTCCGATTTTCCAACGTTGGTCATTGCTGCTGGGTCTGCTTATTCCATCAAGTGCTACAAAATCACTGGTCTCATAACTGACGTTGAGTTTTCCGTAGACTGGCAACTCGGAGAACTGTTTTTGCACGAAGAAATCGACTCCCTGTGCAACCCCCGTACCGCTGCTTTGCATGAAATCCAGTCCAAACGTGGAATATGCCTCGGTCACTTGTTGAATATCTGCTGCGGTATTCGCCATAACAAGATAGGGACGCGTGATGCTAACCGGATAATGATCATAATTTTTTCGATAGGCATCGATCGTCAGTTTTACATCGCTCGTAACATGGTGGCTAAATTCGAAGACGTACTGGTTGACTCCCATGTACGTCAGTGAGCGGTTCGGCGGAAGAACCATTACCCAAATGTACGATGGTGCCTGGAAGTATCGTCCAATGCTGAAATTCAGGCTTGTGACCGGTGTCAGGTTGTACAGAAGAGAGACTCGAGGAGCGAAAACGGTCTTTTCTTTTATCACCGAGAGGTAATCACAGCGAACTCCGCCGGTGATCACAAAATCTCCGACCGGTTGCGAAAGTTGAACGTATGCAAACAGTTTATACCCGCTGGAATCGCTGGTAATATTGATCGGCAACACGATGGGATCCTGAGTATAGCCGGTCGCCGTAATATTCGTCTTAAGGTGACTGTACAGTCTTTCGATATGCGTTCCCGAGCCGGCGCTGAGGGCGGTGGTATTCGTAATATGCGTGGAAAAATCCATCGTGAGCGAAGTTTCTCCTTCATAGGTCGCATCGTGAAAATTTGGATTGCCACCAATCCCGCCGGTTTGCAGGTAATCAAAATTACCATAGGAATACCAGGCTTTGACACTGGAGACTCCGAAGTCAAATCCATGGTTCCATGCAATTCCTGTTGTTGTCGTCGTCTGCTCCGGAAATACCATCCGGGCATTGTCTGATCGCTCTTGCGGGGTATCATTGAACTTACTCATCCGATCGAGTGCGCCGACGCTGAGCAACTCAATTCTGTCCCTCGCTCCGAGCTGATATGTGAATTTGGCGAGGTAGTCCCAAAAATACGGAGCGAACGCAAAACCGTAATACTTGAACAGTGGATCCAGATAGCTTCTGCGAACGGACAGCACATAGGTGCCTTTCGTGCCGAGTGGTCCATCCGTGTTGAGTCCGGCTTCTGTTGCGGCAACACTGAGTTTCGTCCTGTTCCGTTCCGTGTTTCCTTCCCGTAATCCGATGGAAGTAACGGAGGACATACGATCACCATAACGAACCCCGAACCCTCCTGCCGAAAAACTGATGTCATCAATAAAATCAAGGTTAATGTAACTGGTCGTTCCGCCGCCCGAACCTTCAGTCCCGAAATGATTAATATTCCCGACTTCCACACCGTCGATGATATAGAGGTTCTCAAAGGGCCCTCCTCCCCGGACGAACAAATCGTTCCGGTCAATCTTCGTTTGTGCGACACCCGGCAACAGGGTGATACTGTGCGCAATGTCGTCGAACGCTCCGGCGGTGTGATTGATCTCGCGTTCCTGAAGATACTGCGCGCTGTTGGGAAGATCCGCTTCGTCGAATTTCCGCCCTCCGACAGTCAGGACCTCTGGCATTTCAGCGAATTGTTCCGCGAGCTGGATCGTAACGGTTCTCCGTTCCCCCGCCGAGACAACAAAATTCCTGAGCATCGAAGAAGCGAATCCGACTGCCGATGCCCGCAGGTCGTAGGTACCAGGCGGAACATTTCTAATTTCAAATGTACCGGTCGTATCTGTCGAAGAACCGAATGTTGATTCGACAATAATGACGTTCGCTCCGGGTATCGGCTGACCTGTCGTGACATTGACCACCATTCCCGTAACACGTGTCTCATGTTCTTGCCCGAACATCCGGACGTTGCAGTACAGGATGAGTACCGCGACAATTCCGATTCGCAAGGCGAGGCGGTTGTTCTTCAAAGCGCGCAAAGATTATGCTTTCGAATTCATGAACGATCAGCCGGCATTTTGCACTAAATTACGAAAACAAGGCCTTATTCCCAAGGTAGGCAGAAAGCATTGACCACGCTGTCGCACATCATCCTCAGTTGGCGCAGCCGCAGGAGAAACTGTGTCCGGAATTGCAGGCTCTTCACCCGACTTTCGTTGGGATCAGAGTGATTTTTCCTTTTTTGCTCGTCATCCTGAGGGGCCGGAGGCATTCGAATGAAACGTGCATCGCACGTTTCAATTTTGATTCTGAAGGATCTCGAACACCGAAGACACGGTCACGAAGCTACAAGCGTACAAAGAAAATCCCGCAACGCGGGATTACTTT
>CAZOIM010000086.1:8792-14075 GCA_964579855.1 uncultured Ignavibacteriaceae bacterium
TCCAGCAGCACCATTTCCCTGAACCCAATATTGCTCCTGCCCGAGACTTGCCACAACCCTGACATTCCCGGTTTTACCCTGGCCCTGTCTTTTATGGAATCCCAGTACTCGTCTGACTCGGCAACTTTCTCAAAATCGGAGATGGGGAGCGGGCGCGGACCGACAAGGCTCATGTCACCAAGGAACACATTGAACAATTGTGGCAATTCGTCAATGCTGAACTTGCGAATGAATCTTCCAACTTTCGTCAGGCGCGGATCATTCTTCATTTTGAAGAGAGCGCCATCCGACTCGTTCTGCTGGAAGAGGCTCTCCTTCATTTCATCCGCGTTTTGGATCATGCTTCGGAATTTGTAGAATTCGAATACCCTGCCGTATCGCACTGCAGCCCGTTTCTGCTTGAACATGACAGGGAATCCTGATTCAATAAAGATGGCAAGAGCTGTTGCAAGTAAGATCGGGGATATGAGAAGGATGATAATAGTTGATGCGATGATATCAAAAGCGCGCTTGAACAATTGACGCACAAATTCCACGTTGTAGCGCGGGGGTGAGAAGAGCGTAATGCCGGCAATGTCGTGCACGTGCGCCTTTCTCAAAAGTTGATCGGCTTCCGGAGACAGTACCTTTACTTTGATGCGATTGCGCCTGGATATTTCCAACACGGAAGAGTAGCCATTGGTCAAGCTCGAAGCGTGGGGCACGAAAATCCTGTCGACTTTCTCTCTTTTTGCGATCTGTTCAATCTCTGACAGTTTGAAATGTTGGACATAGGTCCCTCCCACATACGGCTTATCCATCGACTTCGTGTGCAATTTCGAGACTACCCCCCGGACATCATATCCTAATTCCGGGAACCCCATAAACCGGTCGAATATTTTGACACCGCCATTCTCGTATCCGACGAGCAGCACTCTATGTAAACCATACCCCCTGCGCTGCATGAGAAGATTGAACCGTGTCAAAAACTCCCTGCCGAAAACGAAAAAGACCGGTAAAAAAAGAAAGAACAGTAACGTGAATTTTCTGGGGAAATTCAGATCGTTCAAGAGATAGAAACCGGAAAATGATATGAGGGCTCCATAGCCGTACGCTTTTCCCGCCAGAAAATACTGTTGCCGTGCGTTGCTATGGAATGACGATCGATAAAGACCGAGGATAAGTCCTAGGAAGAGAAGGACCAAGCCGAAGTAGATCGTGAACTGGAGAAACACACCGCTGGGGAGAAGCAACAAATTCGGCAAGAACGAGCGAATGTGGTAAGCGCTATAGCCGCTCAACAAAACAGCAAGAGAGTCAAAAAGGAAGACAATTGCGATAAAAATACTTCGCCAATTACGCCGTAGTATCAAGACTTAATTTCGCCCCTTGTTGATGAATCGGAAATTAACGATACCGAAGATGAAGGATCGAATGTTGCCTAGCGTAATATCGGAATATTCTTCGAAGAGTCAAATCTCATTATGTGTCCGAGAACACACCCATTTGGAATTCAGTTCCCGCGGAGACACACATTAGAAATGTTTACGATCGCATCAACATATCCCCGATTATTGACGTTCGAAATGAAGCCTCAGCATCAGATCCTTAAACCATACAGCGCTCTATCGTTGAAAAAATGAACAATATTTTCTTTCGCAACGGCAATTTGATCAAAGAATGCAACAAGGAACGCTGAATTGAAGGCCGCAATTCATTCCGCATGTCAAGTGTTCTGACAGAACGCGGCGTTGAAACTTCATCCCCCAAGAACCCTCGCTTTGATTATCTGAGCTGCAACGAGCGGTAGAAATTGGGGAGCCTCGATGAAGTATCTGGCGAACAAACGTTTCGGTTCCTGGAGGAATCGGTAGGCCCATTCGAGTCCGTAATTCTGCATCCATGCCGGTGCTCGTGGAATTATCCCTGCCGTGACCTCGAATGCACCTCCAACGCCGAGGACGAGACTGACGTTGAGTTTCTCAAAGTTTTCATAAATCCAGATATCCTGCTTCGGAGCTGAAAGACTCACCCATAACACATTGGGACTCGCATTATTCACCATAGCCACAATTTTCGCATTTTCCTCGTTTGAAAAACGCTCCTCAAATGGCGGCGAGTAAGAGCCGGCAATTTTTAAGCCAGGGTGGGATTGCTTTAAGCTTTCCGAAAGTTGTTCTGCGACTCCCTCGGCTGCTCCGAGAAAGAAGAAACTGTAACCGCGTTGTTCACTCACTTCGGCGAATCTCGGAAGCAGATCCAATCCGGTTACGCGACCGCGGATCGGAGCACCGAGTAATTTTGATGCCCAGATGAGCGGTACCCCATCTGCTGTGTTCATATCGGATGTATTGTAAATCTCGCGCAACGTGTTGTCTTTTCGCGCCCAAAGTACGCAATTCACCGGCGTAACGCACACTCTCTTCTTTTGCCCGGTATCAATCCAATTGCAGAATAGCGCAATGGTCTCATCAAGATTGAGACGACTGACTGCGACTGTGAGAATTTCAGTGGTTTCGTTCGGTCGGTCGTTCATGATCTTATGCCGAGAGCTTCGATGCCGCGAAGGAAATGATTCTGGCGCACGTCATTCGCTTCTGATCGTTCAATTGCCAGTATGCCTGCGTATGCCAGATAGAGACAGAAGAAATCCTGAATGGCAGAATGAGGTATCCGAAAATGATCTGCGTACTTTTTGATGCAATCCATGTTCGACTCATGGCCGAAGATTTTCTTTCTGATGATATCACCGGGAGCCATCTTCCGAATTTGAGAATAGCCCTGGAAAAGGAAATGGAACGCGTCGAAGAAGAGCAGGCTTTTTTCATCAAAGTACTCCCAGTCGTACACGGCAAATCTCTTATCCATTCTTCTTATGTTGTACGGGACAAAATCACCGTGAGCCAGGACCAATCGAAAGTCCACGGATCGTAATGCTGAAATGCTCCGATTGACCGAATCCACCACCTTGCCACCAAGAACTGCAGAATACGTATCGACTTTTGCGGCAAGTGATTCGAGAAATTCATTCTTCCCCCGTGCTTCGACCGTCTTCTCTGCAAGTTCAACGAGCGCATTCACGAGGGAGTCATTCAAATCATAGCCGATAGACGCGCTCCTCTCTCCTATCGATGATTGGCAATAGAGTAACCATTTGTCCAAATTTGTCAGCAGAATCGAATGCGGCGCTTCGATAGAATCCAACCGGGCCCGTTCGACTATTTCGCACGCACGATACTCTCTCCGAATGAACTCATGCGCCCCTGCAGTATCGCCGATTTTCAGGAAGCCGAGAATGCCTCCCTCCTGGTTCATGATTTGCAGGGTCAGTTTCCTGTTCCTCCCCGCACTACCGCAATACCCGCTCACGATCAGTGGAAGATCCCATCGGACTTTCCCACTTAAGAACCTGAGCAATTCCCCGAGTACCGGCGTATCAGAGATTATGTGGGATTTGAGAAGGATGGCAGGAAGCGGATACGTTGCACCCAGCATGAATTTCTTGAGACGGTTGAGGGGCGCGGCGGTATTTTGAATCCTCAGGGCGGATCGAAATATTCTTTTATCAAGAAGGGGGAGAATGATTCTTGGTTCATCCGCTGAGGGGATCGCGAGATACTGTTGTCTCCCGGAAATGCTCGTATGTTCGAACAACCGTGTATAGGACTGAATCATAGTCACTTCCGGCGCTTTCGATGTTCATTTGCCGCTGCATAGATTTCCATCAGTGTTGTATAATTCGCGTCTGCGGTATAGTGCTCCTCAAATGTCTTTCGTGCAGCGCGCCCCATAGCGCCCATCTCACTTGGATGAGAAATTGCCCACGATAGTTTTGAGGCCAGGTCTTCTGAATTTCCCGGCTCAAAGAGCAACCCTGTTTTCATGTCTGCCACGATGTCCCCCACCGCTCCTATTCTGCCGGCGATAACCGGCTTCCCGCACGCAAAAGCCTCGATGAGCGTCAATCCGAACGTCTCATAAAGGACAGAAGGGTACACGACCATCGACGCATTTTTCATTTGTTGCAGCACTTCGTTTCTCGTCAGTTGTCCGAGGTACTCGATAGTGGATGCCGAAACGACCTCTTCTTTGAAAGGCCCACTTCCTGCAACGTTGAATTTGACGTTGGGAAGTAGTTTTGATGCTTGTAGGAGAACCCGGATGCCTTTCATTTCATCCAACCTGCCGACAAAGAGGGGCAATCCATTGGACGAAACCGAGAATCCTGGATCCGTTGGAACGAAGTTCGATTTCAAAAAGAGTTTTTCCGGCGGTAATCCCCCTTCAATAAATTTTGCCCTCGAAAACTCGCTCAGACAAATGTAGGCATCGACCTTTCCGTTCCACGTTCCGTTCGACCGATTGCTTTCGATCATATGAGCAACGGCGAGGGATTGAATGCGCGAATCGTGATAGCAGCCGTACTGTAACGAGTGATAGGTACTCTTTCCGACACATTCCTCGCACACGTGACCGTCCCGGAATAAATACGCATTGACGCACAGCAGTCGGTAATTGTGCAATGTTTGGACGACCGGGATATGCATTTGATCGCACGCACGAAAGACAGAAGGGCTGATGAGAGGAAAGAAATTGTGGACGTGACAAATATCCGGGAGAAACGTCTTCAGAACTTTCAGCGTCTCTCGGTACCTTGCCTCCGACCCGGCGGTATTCCAAAGTAATGCCAGCTTCTTTGAGTTCGAGTATCCTTCAATTTCTTTGTTGTTCTTCCCGAACAACTGGACCTCATGGCCGCGAGCGCTGAGCATGTGCTTCTCGCTTTCGACGACGACATCTTCACCGCCGGCGTAAAGATAGTTGTTATGAACCTGCAGGATGCGCATTGAGAGTAGTCTTGTACAGGTTATACATCCATTCAGCCTTCGTTTCCCAGAGGAATCGTTTCCTCAACATTAAAGCAGCATTCGCACTGTAAGTAGTCCGAAGCGTTTCGTCGTTTGCCAGTTTTACGATCGCTCCGTACAGATCATCTACCATCTGGCTATAGGAATGTACAGCAATCTTCATTCCGCTCTTCGAATTGATGACATCTTTCATTCCGTGAAGGTCGAATGCAATCACTGGCAGGCCGCTCGCCATTGCTTCCAATACCACATTGCCTGATGTGTCTCGAAGGCTTGGAAAAACAAAAACATCGTGGGTCGCGTACACTTGTTGAAGATCGTTATGCCCTATGAACCCCAAGAATGCTACTCGGGCCGACAGCCCTTTCTTCGTTACCAATTTCCGGTACTTTTTTTCAAGCGCCCCTGTACCGACAACTGTCAAATGAAAACGATC
>CAZOIM010000087.1:0-13991 GCA_964579855.1 uncultured Ignavibacteriaceae bacterium
ATCCAAGAGGAAGGATTGCGACGTTGTATTTCTTTTTGGTCTCGCTGAGTGTGAGATCCTGCAGTCGCCATGGATTCATTCGTAGTCTCCTTCTGATTTTTCCTTATTTGAGAATCCAGTTGCTTTCTGAAATTGAAACGAACTCGAGAGCAATCGGCGCGATGGGAGGATTGAAATTCTGAGCCCTTTTCGGTATCTTCCTGTAGAATTTCGTGCGTCTGCCGTAGGCGCTAGCGTCCAACAAACCTTCAGGACGCTTTTTTTGTGTCGTCATATCGCGTTAAGACAATGGAAAAACAAGTTCGAGTCAGATTCGCCCCCAGTCCAACAGGATTTCTCCATGTCGGTGGTCTACGCACGGCCCTCTACAATTACCTTTTTGCCAGGAACCACAACGGCAAGTTCATTCTCCGAATAGAAGATACGGATCAGTCTCGAAAAGTAGAAGGAGCGGTCGAGAGTCTGATAGACACGCTCCATTGGTCGGGCATATCCTACGACGAAGGTCCTGATAACGATGGCGGGTTCGGCCCCTATATTCAGTCGGAGCGTCTGGACATCTATCGCAAACATGCTGAACAGCTTGTTCGATCGGACAATGCGTACTATTGTTTCTGTACGTCGGAGCGACTCGACCAAGTCCGCAAAGAACAGATGGCGAAAAAACTCGATCCACGGTATGATCGCCATTGTCGCACCATCCCGAAGGACGAATCGCTAAGAAGAAAGGACGCGGGCGATCGGCACGTTATTAGGATGAAGATACCTCTTGAAGGGGAATTGAGATTTGAAGATGTAATTCGCGGCACCGTCACGATTGCTCATCAGATGCTCGATGATCAGGTCATCATCAAAACCGACGGGTATCCGACGTACCATCTTGCGGTCGTTGTCGATGATCATCTCATGGCGATAAGTCATGTGATACGGGGAGAAGAGTGGCTGCCCAGCACACCGAAACATATTCTTCTGTACCGCTATTTCGGCTGGGACTTGCCGGTTTTTGCGCATCTGCCATTGCTGTTGAATCCGGATAAGTCGAAGCTCAGCAAGCGTCAGGGGGATGTTGCCGTTGAAGACTACAGGGCAAAGGGTTACCTCCACGAAGCGATTATCAATTTTGTCGCATTTCTCGGGTGGAACCCCGGAGATGAGCGTGAAATCTTCTCGTTGGATCAACTTGTCAAGGAGTTCTCGCTTGAAAGAGTTGGCAAGTCGGGGGCCGTATTCAATGTCGAGAAACTGAATTGGTTGAATTTCCAACATTTACGACTGAAACCGGATGCAGAAGTTCTTGCAATGCTCAAACAACAACTTAAGCAATCAGCATTCGCGGGAATGGCATTCAATGACGAATACCTGTTGAATGTCATCATCGCAATGCGCGAGAGAGCTTCATTTGTTAAAGATTTTCTGGAAAAAAGTCCGTACTTCTTTCAGGCTCCCACAGTGTATGATCCGGATGTGGTCAAGAAAAGATGGACCATAGAGTCGTCTCCGAGGCTGAAGACATTGGTATTGGAATTCTCAAGACTCTCCAATCCTTTGAAAAATGATTTTGAGCTCGCCCTCCATCGTGCGGCCGAAACATTGAGCATCAAACCAAGCGACTTGATTCATCCGTTGCGTCTCGCAGTTTCAGGAGTTGGAGCCGGACCGGGCTTGTACGACATACTTGCCGTCATTGGTAACGATGAAACGATCAGACGGATCAATGCGGCCATTGAACGATTGAATTGAAAACCATGGAAGAGACAAAAAAGCAAGAAGACAATAAGGCGGACGGCGAATTGAAAGTGCACAGGAACTTCATTCGCGACATTGTCGATGAGGACTTGAAGACGAACAAGTTTGGAGGGAGGGTCAATACGCGATTCCCCCCTGAACCAAACGGTTACCTGCACATCGGCCACGCAAAATCCATTTGTCTCAATTTTGGTATCGCGAAGGACTACGGTGGCTTTACCAACTTGCGATTTGACGACACCAATCCTGCAAAAGAAGAGCAGGAGTATGTTGAATCCATACAGCAGGATGTCCGGTGGCTCGGTTTCGATTGGCAGGATCGCCTCTACTACGCGTCTGATTATTTCGGTCAGTTGTTCGATTACGCCGTTCAACTTATCAAGAAGGGCAAAGCATACGTCTGTGACTTGACTGCCGATGAAATTCGTCAATACCGGGGCACGCTCACTGAGCCGGGAAAAAACAGCCCCGATCGAAGCCGTTCTCTTGAGGAGAATCTCGATCTTTTTGAGCGGATGCGCAAAGGCGAATTTCCCGACGGGTCGCGAACTCTCCGTGCAAAAATCGACATGGCATCGCCGAACCTTAATTTACGGGATCCGGTGATGTATCGTATTTTGCACGCATCACATCAACGGACCGGCGACACGTGGTGCATCTATCCGATGTACGATTGGGCGCACGGCCAAAGTGATTCGATTGAGAAAATCACTCATTCCATCTGTACGCTTGAATTCGAAGATCATCGTCCGCTCTACGATTGGTTCGTAGAGCAGCTCGGCATTTACCATCCTCAACAAATTGAGTTTGCGCGACTGAACCTCACATACACCGTGATGAGCAAACGAAAGCTCCTGCAGCTTGTGGAAGAAAAGCACGTCAATGGCTGGGATGATCCGAGGATGCCAACGATTTCGGGACTTCGGCGGCGTGGCTACACTCCGGAATCCATTCGTCTTTTTGCCGAACGCATTGGGGTGTCAAAAAGTGAAAGTACGGTCGATGTCGCTCTGCTCGAAGACTGTTTGCGCAATGATCTCAACAAACGGGCGTCCAGAGTAATGGCGGTTGTGCGACCTCTCAAATTGGTCATCGAAAACTATCCGGAAGGGATGGTGGAGCAACTCGAGTCCGTGAATAATCCTGAAGATCCTTCGATGGGAAAACGCAATGTTCCTTTTTCGAGAGTCCTGTATATCGAACAGGATGATTTCAAGGAGAATCCACCCAAAAAATATTTTCGATTATCTCCGGGGGTAGAAGTCCGGTTGCGCTATGCGTACATCATCAAGTGCATCGGTGTTGTCAAAGACCCAACCTCCGGCGAAATTACGGAAGTTCATTGCACGTATGATCCCGAAACGAAGAGCGGTTCCCCCCAAAGCGCCAGGAAAGTGAAGGGGACCATCCATTGGGTTTCGGCAGCGCACGCATTGGATGCGGAAGTCCGAGAGTACGACAGATTGTTTATGGCTGAGAATCCCGGCGGAGATACCTGGAAGGAATTGATGAATCCCAACTCTCTCCAGGTGTTAACGAAGTGCAAGCTGGAACCCAGTCTCGCGGCTGCGAAGGTCCAGGATCGTTATCAGTTTGAAAGGCTTGGATATTTCTGCGTAGACAATGATTCACGTGATGGCAACAAAGTATTCAATCGGACGGTGACATTGCGCGACACCTGGGCGAAGATCGAGAAATCATAGTATAACGGGCTGTCGAGCCATTGGGTTGCCTTTAGAATTAGTGTTGTCTATATTTTCCGGCCTCTGAGGCCACAAGTTGCGGGGAAATTTTGGAATTCTGGCAGAGTGTCAACGAGGAAGCGGATGGCAAAGAAAAAATCTTTAAGCGTTATTCGACTTCACAATGCAGTATTCTACGCCTATCACGGTGTACTTTCGGACGAGCAACATTTGGGCGGGAAGTTCCAGGTTGACGTCGAGCTTCACTGCGATTTGTCCCGTGGTGCGAAAAGCGACAGTCTCAAGGACACCGTTGACTACGAGCGAGTCTATGACTGCATTCGAGGAATCGTCGTTGGCCGAAAGTTCATGCTCCTTGAACGCCTGGGATCGGAAATTACAGCAGGAATCCTGAGTCAATTCCCCAAGGTGCAACGCGTTGTCGTACGAGTCAGGAAACCCGGCGCTGCCGTGAAAGGTGTCATCGACCACGTGGAAGTGGAAATCAGCAGTGATCGGGGGTAGCGTTCGGATTGATGGTTCAGTCAGCAAGCGTCTCACGTTCTGGTTGAGGATTAGGACCGCATCATTGAGGTAATGCCGCGATGGCAAAGGTCTATTTGGGGTTAGGCTCAAACAGGGGGGATAGGTTGACGTTTCTGAAGTCTGCGCTTACCGGAATTGCAGAACTCGAGCGGACTTTTGTAAACGCAATTTCGTCAGTGTATGAAACCGAACCCGTCGGGAAAAAGGATCAGGATGAATTCTTCAATGCGGTCGTTGAGATCGAAACGAAACTGTCGCCGCAAGATTTGATGCGCGAACTGAAGCAACTGGAATTTCAATTGGGTCGCAAAGAACCGATCCGCTGGGGCCCCCGGGAAATTGACATCGACATTTTGTATTACGATGATTTGGTGTTGAACGAGGAGACACTGCAAATTCCGCACGGAGAATTGCCCAAGCGAAGGTTTGTTCTGATTCCTCTTAACGAGATCGCTCAGGGCTTCGTTGATCCTGTCCGTAAATTGAGTGTTGTGGACTTGTTGAAGTTTTGCCCGGATACAAGCACGGTTCGACGTACAAAGTTCAGTCTGTCGGCAGACAAGCAACAATCAAAGAAGTGAACGAAGGAAGTCTTGTGACCGTCGCGGCGTTCTGTTTGAATGGATGTACCAAAGTTGTCTTCGTATTGTTCGGTTAATTCTTGACGAATCCTTTGAATCCCTCTGCAGTAACCCGACACATCGCGATTGAAGGCGTCATCGGCGCTGGAAAAACCACGTTAGCCCAGAAACTCTCTGAACGGCTTGGTGCGCGATTGGTACTCGAACAATTTGAACAGAATCCTTTCCTGCCAAAATTCTACGAGGATCCGGAACACTACGCATTCCAGACCCAAATCTTCTTTTTGTTGAGCCGCTATAAGCAGCAACAGGATCTGTTCCAGGCTGATTTATTCCATTCCCATATCATTACGGACTATATTTTTGAGAAGGACAAGATCTTTGCCTACCTGACGCTTCAGGACGAGGAGTTAAAACTCTACGAGACGCTCCTTTCCTCGATTGAAAAGAGCATTCCTCAGCCTGACCTTGTTGTCTATTTGCAGTCGAGCGTAGACCGGCTCATGTCAAATATCAGGAAGCGAAAACGGAAGATGGAAGAGAATATGTCCGAAGAGTACATCCGTGAGCTCAATGAGGCATACAACTATTTCTTCTTCCGGTACAAATCCACCCCTTTACTCATTGTAAAAGCAACGGATATTGATTTTGTCAATAACCCTGGCGACTTCGAGGAACTGCTTGAACAAATCCAGCGTCCGAACCGGGCGCCGGTCGAATATTATAATCCCATGGTGAAGAGGTAATATCGTGATCGGGGAACTATTATTTTCACTCACCAGACTTGCGTTCTATTTCTTCGTATTCTATTTCTTTTACCGCGTGATTGCAGGATTTCTCCGCGGATTGTCGGGAGGTGACAAGCAACGCCCGCCTACACAAGAGCCGCAACCACCTCCGCAGAAACCTGTCCAGAACTACTCCGATGTTGAAGATGCCAAGTTCAGGGATATCCCCCCCGAGACCAAGAATTAGTCGACGAGTTTAATCCGGTTCAACCAAAGCCTCCCCGGGTTCTGTTCACACCAAACAATTTTCTTTTCAGAACGCAGACCGCTGATCGTGTCGACAGCAGCAGTCGTCAGACGCTTGGTAGGAGACCTATCATTATGGATAACCTCGAATCGAACTGGCGAATTCCGGAATAGCTGGATGAGTCTGAGGAGGTTTTATCTTGGAGAAATGCTATTAGTTTGGTATATTTTTCAATCATTCCTGAATGCATCTGGTAATTCTGCGTCATGAAACGTACTTACATCGAGAATCTTTCCGATCATATCGGAGAAGAAGTTACACTTCACGGATGGCTCTATAACAAGCGTTCCAGCGGTAAAATCTGGTTTCTTTTGTTGCGCGACGGCACAGGTCTCATCCAATGCGTTGTCGCAAAAAACAGTGTGTCCGAAAGTATCTTCTCGGATTGCGACAAACTGACCCAGGAATCCTCCTTTCGAGTCAAAGGAAAAGTGCGAAAAGATGACCGCGCACCAGGCGGTTTCGAACTGGATGTCGCCGATCTTTCTATTTATTCGATCTCCAAAGATTATCCGATAACGCCAAAGGATCACGGAACTGAATTCCTTGCTGACCGGCGTCACTTGTGGCTGAGGTCTTCCAAACAGCACGCAATTATGCGGATCCGCCACAGGATTATCAAAGCAATCCGCGACTACTTCGATGGACAAGGTTTTACGCTTGTCGATTCGCCCATCCTGACGCCGAACGCGAGCGAAGGTACTTCGACACTGTTTGAGACGCCGTATTTCGACCTTGGGAAAGCGTACCTCACGCAATCCGGACAGCTTTATGCAGAAGCGGGGGCGATGGCTTTCGGAAAAGTGTATTGTTTCGGGCCGACATTTCGTGCGGAGAAATCGAAAACTCGACGCCATTTGACGGAATTCTGGATGGTCGAGCCGGAAGTCGCTTTTAACGATCTCAACGATGATATGGATTTGGCGGAGGATTTTTTGGAATATATCGTCCAGTCTGTGTTGAAGGATCGTGACAAGGAATTGAAGGTCCTCGAACGGAATACAGCCCTCCTCCAGAATGTGAAAAAACCTCTTCCCAGAGTCTCTTATGATGAAGCGGTGGAAATCCTGCATAAAAAAGGTTCTGCTTTTGAGTGGGGTAACGACCTCGGAGGGACCGATGAGACGATCGTGTCGGAACAGTTCGACCGACCCGTTATGGTACACCATTACCCGGCCGCGGTCAAGGCGTTCTACATGAAGCGCGATCCACAGAATCCGAAGCTCGCACTCGCAGTGGATGTGCTGGCACCGGAAGGATATGGCGAGATCATCGGGGGAAGCCAGCGCGAAGATGATCTCGACACGATGCTCGAGCGTATAAAAGAAGAGAAGCTCCCTGAGGCTCCATTCGAATGGTATCTCGATTTGAGGAGGTTTGGAACGGTGCCGCACGCAGGCTTTGGTCTCGGCATTGAGCGTACCGTATCGTG
The DNA here is from genome assembly GCA_964579855.1 of uncultured Ignavibacteriaceae bacterium. Lineage (GTDB taxonomy): Bacteria > Bacteroidota > Ignavibacteria > UBA10030 > UBA10030 > JADGQA01. The sequence goes on from CAZOIM010000087.1 coordinate 7,023, forward strand.
GATATGCGGCTTGGAACACATCCGCGAGACGATTCCATTTCCGAGGATGATTTACAGAATCACTCCGTAGTCGAATCTACTCCGTGTCCAAATCTTGGCGTCCTTCGTAATCAGAAAACGATGCTCACAGTAACGAATCTCAGAAAAGAATTTGCGTCTGTCGTCGCCGTGGACGGCGTATCGCTACAGGTTCAACGCGGTGAGCTCTTCGGTCTGCTTGGTCCCAATGGTGCAGGCAAGACTACCACCATCAGGACGGTCCTCAACATCATTCAACCCGACAGCGGGGAAATCTCGTTCGATGGTCACCCGTTCACTCCGGAGATGTGGAATATCATCGGGTATTTGCCTGAAGAACGGGGCCTCTATCGTAAGAGCAAGATCATTAATACGATTCTCTACTTTGCCGCCCTCAAAGGTATCCCAGCGCAGGAGGCAAAAACCCTCGCGCACCAATGGCTCGAACGATTTGAATTGAGCGATTCGGCCTTCCGCAGAGTGGAAGAACTGTCCAAAGGAAACCAGCAGAAGATCCAGCTGATTTGCGCTCTTATTCACCGGCCCCAACTGTTGATCCTCGATGAACCCTTCACCGGACTCGACCCGGTAAACCAGATCCTGCTGAAAGACATATTGATGGAGCTTCGCACGCAGAATATCGCCATCGTTTTTTCGACACATCAGATGGAGCAAGTGGAGAAGCTCTGCGACAATATCTGCCTGATCAACAAGGGGAGGGAAGTTCTCGGCGGATCGATCACGGAAATAAAAAAGAAATACGGAACCAACTCTATCCACCTGGAATTTGACGGCGATGGGTCCTTCCTCAAGAATATCGGATTCATAACACGAGCAGATGTCTATCAGAATTATGCGGAACTGGAATTGAACGACATTGGGAGAAGCAGTGAGTTGCTTTCAACGCTTAACGGCAAACTGTCTCTGAGGAAGTTTGAAATCGTCGAACCGTCGCTCAACTCAATTTTCATCAACGTCGTTGGAATGCCGGTGGAACCTCGTCCATCGATACCGCAACCGACTCCCCGGCCACTGATAGCCATTCCTGTTCCTTCTGTTTCTGGCGACCCCCGTATCCGCAACGCCGTCATCTCGATGTCCTTGACTTCGCTTATGTGCATCGTCCTTATCGTGTTCCAGATCGTCCAGAAAGATCCCTCGATGAGCACGGTCGGCCTTCTCGTGCTCGGCGTGCTTGCATCGTTTTTCCAGTATCTTAGAACGCGAAGAAACGTTGAGCGGGATCTTTTGAAAAAGGGGTGGAAGGGAATCGATTATGAATCATAAAGCGTTGCGGGTCGCGACGTGGGAATTTCTCGAAAAAGTAAAGACGAAGGCATTCGTTATTTCACTCGTACTCATGCCGGTGATCATGGTGGCTTTTGGCGTTCTTCCGACATTCCTTTCCATGAAAGAAGATGAAAAGCCAATCACAATCGGCATCGCTGACGAGACAGGCACAATCGTTCGACCGTTGGCCGAGCAACTTGATCTGAAATACAAGTTGAGCGGTGGTCAACCGAACTATATCATTAAAAATCTTGCGACGGCGGAAGGCACTCTTCCCACGAAGACCGAGGCCAACAGGATGGTGGCGCAAGGTTCCATGGAGGGATATTTCTTCGTCCCCAAAACTGTCTATGATAGTGGGAGGGTCGAGTTCCGGGGAGAAAATGTCGGAAACATCAAATTGCAGGAACGATTTTCCAAGGCAATTGAAGATGTCGTGATGCAAAAACGATTCAGGGATCAGAATATCGATCCTTCGGTGATGAAAAAACTCATAGCCGATATCGATGTGAAGTCGATCAAGCTTTCAGAAAAGGGGGAAGAAAAGGAGTCTGGATTCATTGAAACCTTCTTCAGTGCGTATATTGTCATCATGATGATGTTCTTTCTTGTCCTCACGTCGGGACAATTACTCATCCGCAGTGTCGTGGAGGAAAAATCGAATCGCGTGATTGAAGTGCTGCTCTCCTCCTGTTCGGCAAAAGATTTGATGACGGGAAAAATCCTCGGTCTCAGCGCGTTGGCTATTTTTCAAGTCCTCATTTGGGCAGTGATGGGCTTCGCGTTTTCGTTGCAGTTCAAGGGAATCACGATCATTGCACCGGAAAATATCCTTGTATCCTTTGCGTACCTCATTTTTGGATTTCTTTTGTATGCGGGGATCTTTGTGGCGGTCGGATCGCCTGTGACGACGGAACAGGAAGCGCAACAGCTTACCGGATACGTGACCATGTTCCTGATTTCGCCTATCGTCTTTGTTCTGCCTGTCATGCAAAACCCCGAATCAATGTTGGTAAAGATCCTGTCGTTTGTTCCTTTGCTCACGCCGACGTTGATGGTGTTGAGAGTTGCCATCCAGATGCCCCCGTTGTGGGAAATTCTCAGCACGCTTGGGTTGCTGGCTCTCTCGAGTCTGTTCATGATGTGGGTTGCAGGAAAGATTTTCCGGACTGCGATCCTTGTGTATGGCAAGCGGCCAACGATCCCGGAACTTATTCGCTGGATTCGTGCGGCATGATTCTTTCCCAGACAGACATTTCCCGGTTGGTGGTCGCAATGCAACACCTTTTTGAACTAGCTCCTGGAACGAATTTGTGACGCTCGAATCTATTCTCTTTTATGTCCTTTCTGCTGTCGCCATTGCGTCCGCGCTTCTCGTTGTGACGAGACGCAGTCCGGTCATCTCTGCATTGTATCTCATCGTAAACTTCTTCTGTCTTGCGGGCCTCTATCTCACCCTTCATGCGCAGTTCATCGCCGTTATCCAGATCATCGTGTATGCGGGAGCGATCATGGTGCTGTTTGTCTTTGTCATCATGCTCCTGAACCTGGGGGATGAACCGAAACTGAGAGACCGGATGTCGTACAAGAAAGTGATCGCGGTTGGACTTGCTGCAGGTCTGCTGACGGAACTCATCTATATTATTGAAACATCTTGGGTGATTCTTCCGGCAACCACGATCAACGACTTCACCGACATCGGTACGGTCGAATACGTTGGCGGACAGTTGTTTACGGGCTACCTGTTCCCCTTTGAAGTAACATCGATACTCCTTCTGGTAGCCATCGTCGGAGCGGTCGTGCTGGCAAAGAGGAAATTCTAAAAATTTTATGGTCCCCATACAGTCATATCTTGTTCTCAGTGCGGTCCTGTTCGTCATCGGAGCCGCCGGCGTGCTGGCGCGGCGAAATGCGATTATCGTCTTTATGTCGATCGAACTCATGCTGAATTCGGTGAATCTCACGCTGATCGCGTTCTCGGTATATCTCGGCAATGCAACCGGACAGATGCTAGTCTTCTTTGTCATGACTGTCGCCGCCGCGGAGGCGGCGGTTGGATTGGCGATTGTCATCGCGCTGTTCCGTCGGAAGAAGACTGTTAACCTGGACGAAATCAATATCATGAAATGGTAAGAATCGACGCCCCCCCATGTTTGAACTGACACCCTATATCATTCTCTTCCCGCTTCTTGGTTTCCTGGTCCTGGGGCTCTTTGGCAGCAGGATCAAGAACGAAAGGCTTGTCGGTATCATTGGCAGTGGAATGGTGGGGTTGTCCTTCCTTATTGCAGCGGGTATTTTTATTCATATGCTGGGGATTGAAGAATCCAAGCGGGAATATGCCATTACATTGTTCACGTGGATTTCGACGTTTACGGGAACTGCGAGTTCTCTCAGCGTTTCAGTCGGCTACCAGGTGGATCAACTATCGATTTTGATGACGCTGATTGTTACCGGCGTTGGATTCCTGATCCACGTTTACTCAATTGGCTACATGCACGGCGACAGAGGATTCTGGAGATTCTTCTCATACTTGAATCTCTTCATCTTCGCAATGTTGAATCTGGTCCTCTCAGACAATTTCGTTCTGATGTTCCTGGGATGGGAGGGGGTCGGACTTTGTTCCTATTTGCTGATCGGATTTTGGTACGAGAAGAAGATTGCCGGCGATGCGGCGAAGAAAGCCTTCGTAGTCAACAGAATCGGCGATTTCGGATTCCTGCTTGGCATGTTTCTCATCTTTCAAACTTTCGGAAGTTTGAACTTTGCGACGGTGTTTGGTTCTGCATCGGTAATGAGTGTCGGTCAACCGGCGTTGAAGTGGATAACCTTGCTTCTCTTCGTCGGCGCAATGGGGAAATCAGCGCAGATTCCTTTGTATGTCTGGCTTCCCGACGCGATGGCTGGACCGACGCCTGTCAGCGCGCTCATCCACGCCGCGACCATGGTCACTGCAGGCGTCTACATGATAGCAAGGTGCTCAATACTCTATGCCCTCGCCCCTGCGACGCTTCAATTCGTGGCAGTGATTGGCGCAGTCACCGCAGTATTTGCAGCGACCATCGGATTAGTACAAAATGATATAAAGAAAGTGCTTGCGTATTCCACGATCAGTCAGCTTGGTTACATGTTTCTCGCGATGGGAGTGGCAGCGTTCAGCGCCGGCATCTTCCATCTAATGACACACGCTTTCTTCAAGGCTCTCTTGTTTCTTGGATCCGGCGCTGTCATTCACGCAATGCACGATGAGCAGGACATCCGGAATATGGGTGGGCTGAAGAAATACTTGCCGACGACCTATAAGACCTTCCTGATAGCGGCAATCGCAATTTCAGGCATACCGCCATTCGCAGGGTTCTTCAGCAAAGACGAGATCCTATGGAAAGCATTCAGCAGCGACTACGGTTCAATTTTTTTGTGGTTGCTGGGTGTGATAGGTGCTGGATTAACCGCATTTTACATGTTCCGACTGGTGACTCTCACGTTTGAAGGAGAGACACGATTCTCGCACGAAATTCATCCGCACGAAGCCCCGAAGCTCATGACCATTCCTCTTGTGATTCTTGCTGGTCTCTCCGTTATCGGCGGATTCGTAGGAGTACCCCGGAGCCTCTTTGGAGGCAACGCCATCGAGCAATGGCTTGAGCCGATTTTCGCGTCCGCCAATAGCAAGCTTATGATCAGTGAACACAGGGTTGTTTGGAGTGAGTACGCATTAATGGCTCTCTCTGTTGCCATTGCCGGGGCCGCCATCTATGCTGCGAGGATCATCTATCTAAGGCGTTTTGAGATTGTGTCGTCTCTCGCTGAACGATACGGAAAGATTTACAATCTGCTTCTTAACAAGTATTATGTCGACGAAGCCTACGATGCCGTTATCGTAAATCCAATGGTGAACGGCTCCGACAAGATACTTTGGAAGGGTTTTGACATAAGGATTGTTGACGGACTTGTCAACGGTTCGGCAGGTCTTGTGGCAATTACTGCCCAGTGGGCGAGAAAAATCCAATCCGGCGTCGCGCAAAACTACGCCATTATTTTTATCGGCGGAATCGTATTTATCCTCACGTGGCTGCTCGTCAAATAGAATGACCGGTAACCGACTATGATTTCAGGCTTCATTGTTTCGTTGGTAACACTTTTCCCCCTCTTCGGCGTCGTACTTTTGCTCTTTGTGGGCAAAGAAAAAGCGCAGACGGCCAAAGTGGTTGGCATTCTTACGAGTGTCATAACCTTTGTTTTCTCGCTTCATCTCTGGTTCCATTTTGATTCGCAAATGCCCGGATTTCAGTTCGTTCAGCAGTTTGTATGGATAGGCGGATTGAACATCAGTTATCACGTGGGCATTGACGGCCTATCCCTCCTCATGATTCTCCTGACGACATTCCTTACGCCGATTGCCCTCCTCGGCACGTGGAATTCCATTGAGAAGCGAGTCAGAGAGTACACGATGATGATTCTTCTCCTGGAAACGGGGATGATTGGCGTCTTCGCATCGCTGGACCTCTTCCTGTTCTACATCTTCTGGGAAGCAATGCTCATCCCTATGTATTTTATCATCGGTTTTTGGGGTGGACAGGAGAGAATCTATGCGGCAGTCAAGTTCTTCCTCTATACGCTCTTCGGAAGCCTGCTGATGCTCGTGGCGATCATCGCACTCGGGTACTTCGCATCGACGATGCCGGGAGGAGCTTTTACCACGAACATTGTTTCGCTCTACGGAGTTGCCTCCCGGCTTCCTCTCGCATTGCAGCTTTGGATGTTTCTCGCATTCGCGCTGAGTTTCGCGATCAAGGTGCCGCTCTTTCCATTCCATACGTGGTTACCTGACGCTCACGTCCAAGCACCGACTTCCGGCAGTGTCATCCTTGCCGGAGTTCTCTTAAAGATGGGGACATACGGTTTTATCCGATTCTGCGTGCCGCTCTTTCCCGAGGCAACAATCGCCGTTGCGCCGTACATCAGCGTTCTGGCCGTTGTCGGAATTGTGTATGGCGCTCTGGTTTCCATGGTCCAAACAGATATCAAGAAACTGGTTGCATATTCGTCTGTTTCGCATCTCGGCTTCGTTGTTCTCGGTATTTTCTCGATGACGGAGGAAGGGATGCAGGGGGCGATGATCCAAATGGTGAATCACGGATTGTCAACCGGCGGACTCTTTCTTTTGGTCGGCATGATTTACGATCGCACCCATACAAGATCCATCACTGATTTTGGCGGCGTCGCGAAACTCATGCCGGTCTTCGCTTCGTTTCTGATGATCATCTCGCTTTCCTCGATCGGATTGCCAGGGTTGAACGGGTTTGTTGGAGAGTTTTTGATTCTCCTTGGATCATTCAAGTCCGCCTTGCTTGGCAGTCGTGCCTACTCGGCGTTTGCCGCCCTCGGAGTGATTTTCTCCGCAGTCTATCTTTTATGGATGTATCAACGCGTAATGTTCGGCCCTGTCCGTGAGGGTGGAATCTATAATGGTCACGCGCTGAAGGATCTTTCGAAACGAGAGATCGCGGCATTGGTTCCGATTGTCTTCTTTGTAGTCTGGATTGGCGTGTATCCGGGAACCTTCCTGAGTAAATCTGCCGAAGTCGCCAAAAGAACCGTCCAACTTATCGATGCAACCGAACGCGGAGCTCCGGTTCGTTTCGCGGAGACTCCAAGCGG
>CAZOIM010000088.1:0-5886 GCA_964579855.1 uncultured Ignavibacteriaceae bacterium
ATGAAAGTTGTTGGAGATCTTTTTGGGTCAGGTCAAATGCAACTGCCGTTCGTTCTTCAGTCCGCGGAGGTCATGAAATCTGCTGTCGCGTACCTCGAACAATTCATGGAAAAGGATGAGGGAAGTCAGAAAGGCACGATGGTCATTGCGACCGTAAAAGGAGATGTTCACGATATTGGAAAAAACCTCGTGGATATTATTCTCACGAACAATGGCTACAAAGTCATCAATCTCGGCATCAAGTGTCCTCTTGAATCAATGCTCAAAGCGGCAGAAGAAAACAAGGCCGATGCAATCGGTATGAGCGGACTCTTGGTGAAGTCGACGTTGATCATGAAAGAAAATCTCGAAGAAATGAATCAACGAGAGCTTGCCATCCCGGTCATTCTCGGTGGTGCCGCTCTGACGCGTCGGTACGTCGAGCAGGACCTCCGCTCCAAGTATCGTGGAAATGTCTTCTATGCAAACGACGCATTCGACGGACTCAAGTTGATGGAATCCATCAAAAACGGCACGCCAATCGAAACTAAAATTGAAAAACCCGAATCGCCTGCAGCGGAAGAATCCTTGACTGGATCGGAGGCGAAGATCGCCCTCATCCAGGCGGAAGAAGACAAGGCGGGGTCAGCACAACAATCCACAGTGAATAAGATGGCGACAATTCCCAAGCCGCCGTTCTGGGGATCGAAAATCGTGGAGAACATACCGATTGATGACGTGTTCGCCTATGTGAACGAGGTTGCATTGATACGGGGTCAATGGCGCGTCGTGAAGGGCAAGACGTCACCGGAGGAATACAAGAAGATCCTGGATGAACAAATTTATCCCGAGTACAATCAACTCAAGGCAAAAATTAAGAAAGAGAAACTCCTCGAACCAAAAGTCGCGTATGGCTACTTCCCGTGTCAGTCAAAGGGAAATGACCTGATCATCTACTCGCCGCCGACCTCGGTTGCGAAGTTTGAATTCAAGGTATCGCAGCTAAGAGAGTGGCTGCGTTTCACGTTCCCCCGGCAGACGGATGACCGTCATCTGTGCATCGCGGATTACTTTGCATCCGTCGAGTCCCGGAGGATAGATGTCGTGGCCTTCCACCAGGTCACGGTTGGCAAAGTTGCTTCGGAGTACTCGAGAAAGCTCTTCAATGCTAACAATTATAAGGATTATCTCTATTTTCACGGTCTAAGTGTGGAATCTGCTGAGGCCCTCGCAGAAATGTGGCACAAGAAAATACGGGAAGAACTTGGGATTGCTGGAAAAGATGCCAAAGATATCAAGAAACTGTTTAGTCAGGGATACCAGGGATCCAGATATAGTTTTGGCTATGCTGCCTGTCCAAATCTGGAAGATCAGGCAAAATTGTTTAAACTTATACAGCCAGAACGTATCGGCGTGAAACTGTCGGAGGAATTCCAACTCGACCCGGAACAATCCACTAACGCAATAATTGTCCATCATCCTGATGCGCGATACTTCATCATCAAATAGAAACAGACAAGGAATCGGCGATCAGGCCTATCGACAAATTCGAAATCTCAATTCATAATGAGCTTTTCAAATAAACCTCTCGCATCAGTCAACACGATCCACACAACATCGAATACTGAAGGAACTCAATCATGCCAAACCTCATACTTCTGCGTCACGGTGAATCGCAATGGAATCTTGAAAACCGCTTTACAGGTTGGACGGATGTTCCTCTTTCACCAAAAGGCGAACAAGAAGCACGTGAAGCGGGTCAAAAACTCAAGAGTTACAAGTTTGAAGTTGCATATACTTCCGTTCTCAAACGGGCGATCGACACGCTCAATATCGTTCTGAAGATTAGCGGTCAGGAAAAGATTCCCATTTTTTATGACAAGGCTCTGAACGAGCGGCACTATGGAGCACTCCAGGGACTTAACAAAGCAGAGACGGCGCAAAAATATGGAGACGAACAGGTTAAGATCTGGCGAAGGAGTTATGATGTCCCACCTCCGAAAGAGAAAACTGCATTGAATCCTGATGCGATCAGCGAGAGTTTGAAGGACACAGCCGCGCGCACGCTTCCATATTTTGAATCGAAAATAATTCCAGAGATCAAGGCCGGGAAAAACGTTATTGTCGCTGCACACGGAAACAGTCTCCGTTCCATTGTGATGAGGCTCGACAATCTGACCAGAGAACAAGTCATCGAATTGAATATCCCAACCGGAGTTCCGCTCTTGTACGTGTATGATTCCTCTGGGACGATCAAAGAACATCATTATCTGTAGTGCGCTTGAGACCGAACGAGTCCAATACACTGATTGGATTCGCAAATTCGGTGAAGATTTTGCCTTGAATTTAGAGGGTCTATTTGCTATTATCATTGTGTGATGGATGAGCGATTTTATCGTGGGTTGGAAGAATTCAACAGTGAGAGGTTTTTCGAGGCGCACGAAGTCCTCGAGGACTTGTGGCATGAATACCGGGACGTAGACAGGATCTTTATCCAGGGAATCATTCAGATCGCTGCAGCCTTTTATCATTTGCAGTCCCACAATCTCAAAGGAGCTGCGAGCCAGTTTACGAAGGGAAGCGAAAAACTCACGCGCTTTTTGCCGGTCTACAAAGACGTTTCCGTCGCGAAGTTGTTGGAGGATGTTCAGGAGAATCAGCAGCGCATCCAAGAAGCGACGAATTTGAGTTTCGAAACAATCAGGTATCCTCAGATTCAGTACACACGAGTAGCGAACATTTCATATCCAGGTTCATAATCAAGGAGAATTGAAACATGGCAACAATGATCACGGAAGAATGCATTAACTGTGGAGCGTGCGAACCGGAATGCCCCAATACAGCAATTTATGCCGGCGGAGTCCAGTGGGAATTGAATGGCATGCACGACGCCATCTCGAACGATTTCTATTATATTGTCCCTGAGAAATGCACGGAGTGCGTTGGTCACTTTGACCAGGAACAATGTGCGGCCGTGTGTCCGGTCGATTGCTGCGTGCCGGACCCGAACCACGTCGAGACGGAACAAGTTCTCGCAGATCGTGCAAAAGTGATGCACCCGGAAAAGACGTTTGGCGATCTCACCGCCGCGACGTCGCATTTCCGCAAGTAACTCACTCGGCTTTGTATTCAAGAAGGTCGGTATGCGATCGCATCCCTCAGGATGTGGCAGGCTGCCGACCTTCTTCTGTTTGAACGAAGATGAAAATCGGCCCATACACAATTCATTCTGTTGAAACCGGAACGTTCTCTCTGGACGGAGGCGCGATGTTTGGCATCGTGCCGTGGGTGTTTTGGAGCAAAATGAATCCTCCCGATGAACGACAGCGTATCCGGCTAGCGGCACGCTGCTGGCTTATCCGGGGAAATGGCAAGACAATCCTTGTCGACGATGGCAACGGCGCAAAATGGTCGGACAAATTGAAGGATATTTACCGCCTCGACAATTCGAAATCCGACCTGATTTCTTCACTGAAAAAGCTCGGTGTCTCCCCCGAGGACGTCACCGACGTTATTCTTACGCATCTCCATTTTGACCATGCGGGGGGCTCAACAATCTCGAAAGACGGAAAACTTGAGCCGACATTTCCCAAAGCAAAATACTACGTGCAGCGGAAACACTGGGAATTGTCACAGAATCCCACCGACAAGGATCGTGCGAGCTTTATGAACGACGATTACAAGCCTTTGATGGATCGCGGAGTACTCGAACTTGTGGATGGTGAAGTCGACCTATTCCCGGGAATTGACGTCCTGATCTGCAATGGTCACACTGGCGCCCAACAATTGCCGAAGATTTCCGACGGCAAGACAACGATGCTCTTTTGCTGCGACCTTATCCCGACGACTTCTCATCTTCCGTATCCGTACATCATGGCGTACGATGTGAGGCCGCTCGTGACGCTGGAAGAAAAAAAGAAGATCCTGCCGCGCGCATTCGAAGAACACTGGATACTGTTTTTGGAACACGATCCGCTTACCGAGGCTGTGACGCTCAAGAAAACAGAAAAAGGATTTGCGATCGAACGAACGCTCACGTTGGACTGACGATGGATGGGTTCACAAAGATCGGGCTCCTGACTGAACTCAAAGATCGGCGGCCGAAGAGTGCATCGATCAATGGATCGAGTGTCCTGGTGGTTCTGATCGATGTCGAGTTGTTCGCGTTTGAAAACAATTGCCCCCATCAACATTTCGCCCTTCTTCACCAAGGATCCATCCGTGGGTGTGAAATAACGTGTCCCATGCACGGTTGGACATTCGATATAAAATCTGGCCAGTCGACGAACGGCAATGGAAAACTGAGGAATCTCGAGGTGAAAAACGTTGATGGATGGGTGTGGGTGGAAAATCTAAAAGTCGGTGAGTCCTTTTCGCTATTTGAATAAGTTGTTGAGGTGGAGGGTATGTGGAGTCAAATCTTACTCAGAATATTCGGGAGAAAGCGCTCGCACTGGGGTTCTCCAGCGTCGGCGTAGCACGTGCAACAGTACTGACGGAAGAAGGTATTCATCTGACTGAATGGCTTAACAAGGGTTTTGATGCTTCGATGTCGTGGATTACAAAAAATGCTGACAAGCGCGTCGACACCAACAAGGTGTTGGCAGGCGTAAAGTCAGTTCTCTGTGTTACACTGAATTACTATACGGACGTTAAGCATACCGATTCACCTGGCACCGGAAAGGTTTCTCGATATGCTTGGGGCGATGATTACCACCTGATCATGACTTCCAAACTTGAAGCGCTGTTGATTGACATTCAATCTGCTCATCCTGGAATCCACGGAAAAGTCTACGTCGATACCGGTCCGGTCATGGATAAAGTCTGGGCAAGCAGGGCAGGACTCGGTTGGCAGGGGAAGCACACAAATCTCATCACAAAGGAATACGGTTCGTGGGTCTTCCTGGGCGAAATTCTGCTTGACTGTGAACTGGATTACGACGAGCCCATCACGGATGCGTGTGGTACTTGTACGGCATGCATTGAAGCATGTCCAACGGATGCAATAGTAGAACCGTATGTGCTCGATTCGAACAAGTGCATCTCCTATCTGACAATTGAGCATCGCGGAGATATTCCGTCCGAGCTCTCGAAACAGTTTGACGGTTGGATCTATGGATGTGACATATGCCAGGATGTGTGTCCCTGGAATCGATTTCAGCAGCCGACAAATGAGGCTGCGTTTCGACCGAGAATTTGGAATATCGCGCCGGAGCTGGAACAGATTGCAAATTTGACCAAGGAAGAATTCAACGATCATTATCGCAAGAGTCCGATGAAGAGGACCAAGCGTGAAGGACTCATCAGGAACGCGAAGGCCGTAACCGTAAAGAAATGAATCCTTCCTGGTGATTGCTGCATCTAACTATGGACAGAAAGGGTGCTCTCGCAAATGACCACAGACAATGTTCAAAAGCTTATCATCATAGGATCGGGTCCGGCAGGACTGACGGCCGCGCTGTATGCTGGGCGTGCAAACATGGCACCGCTAGTCTTTGAAGGACCACAACCCGGTGGTCAATTGACCATCACGACCGAAGTAGAAAACTATCCGGGGTTTCCGGAGGGAATCATGGGCCCTGAACTCATGGATGTCATGCGAAAGCAGGCCCAGAAATTTGGCGCCGATTGCCAGTTTAAGATGGTGGATGAAGTCGATTTTTCGAAGCGTCCATACCGGCTCGTAGTCGAAGGGAAGGAATACTTCGCACATTCGATCATCGTAGCAACAGGAGCATCGGCGAAGTTGTTGAATCTTCCTTCCGAGAGCGAATACATGGGTTACGGAGTTTCCGCTTGTGCGACGTGCGACGGGTTCTTTTTTAAGAACCAACACGTTGTCGTTGTTGGTGGTGGGGACACGGCCATGGAGGAAGCGACATATTTGACAAAACATGCAGCTCGTGT
>CAZOIM010000088.1:5986-12085 GCA_964579855.1 uncultured Ignavibacteriaceae bacterium
AGCACTGCCACGAATATTCCAGGAGTCTTTGCGGCAGGCGATGTCGCGGATCCGGTGTATCGTCAAGCGGTTTCTGCAGCCGGAACTGGTTGTATGGCTGCCATTGATGCGGAGAGATTTCTCGCACACGAAGGCCACGAATAGTTCTCGGACTGTCACGAACATTAAAGATATGGGGTATCAATCATGGATAACGAATGGATTTATGATTTCCCTGCTGCTATCACAGTGAGCGACGCAAACGGTATTATTCTTGAGATGAATGAACGAGCACGCGCGACCTTTGCAGAAGATGGTGGCGCAAGCCTGATCGGAAAGAATCTGCTCGACTGTCACGTCGAACCAGCCAGAACAAAGGTCGTGGATCTTCTGCGATCAAAATCGTTGAACGCTTACACCATTGAAAAGAATGACGTGAAGAAACTCATCTATCAATCTCCCTGGTTCAAGAACGGTGCGTTCGCAGGATTTGTTGAACTCTCTCTTCCAATCCCTGAGGAAATGCCTCATTTCATCCGGAACTCAAAAGCTACTGAGTAGGTTTGCTTCGGAGTAATCGCTCCCTTTGCTGTGGAATTACCTCGTTTCCTGATTCTGTCCAAATCTTGAATAATAGCTCTGGTGCCTCCGCGCTGAGGTTCAATAGTCCCCGTTCGTTGACTTTCCGCCTTCTATTTCTTATAATCTAAAGCAGGGTAATAAGTTATACCGCCTCATGCCACCCAACCTGGGGCAGACCAACTTGGTAATCAGCATATGTCGACAACCACAAAGTGGGTCATAGGTCTTGCTGCCGTCTTCTTCCTCATTTTCGGCCTTCTCACGCTGACAGTCTTTACCTGGATTTTTTCCGAACCTGAAGATGAAACTGTCTCTGCGGGGGGTGAGAAGATCGCCCTCGTCGAATTGAACGAACCGATCATCGCTTCGGAAGACGTTGTCCGTCAGTTCAAAAAATACCGGGAAAACCGATCCATAAAAGCGATTGTCTTCCGCGTCGAAACCCCCGGCGGGGGAGTTGCTGCCAGCCAGGAAATTTATGAAGAAGTGAAAAAAACACGCGATAGCGGCAAACCCGTAGTGGTATCGATGGGTGCTGTCGCAGCCAGTGGCGGCTACTATGTTTCTTGTGGCGCGACCAGGATCGTCGCAAACCCTGGGACGTTGACCGGGAGTATCGGCGTGATCTTCCAATTCCTCCACTTCAGCGAACTCATGAAGAAACTGGGGATCGATGAGTCAACATTCAAATCCGGAAAGCTCAAAGACTCAGGATCCCCCTTCAGAAAGGTGACGCCCGAAGAACAGGCATATTTCCAGAGCCTCATCGCAGACGTGTATTATCAATTTGTCAACGTCGTCGCAAAGGAACGTAAACTGAATCTCAACTATGTGAAAAAATTCGCAGACGGAAGGGTATTCACAGGCCGACAGGCAAAGCAATATGGTTTTGTCGATACGCTCGGCACATTCGAGGATGCAGTCTCGATTGCAGGAAAACTGGCCGGTATTCAAGGCAAGCCGAGAGTGATCAAAGAATACCACCGAAAGACTGTGTTCGATCGGATCTTTGGAGACGCGGCAACGGATTTGACCAGGCTGAGAGACGAGATTGTCCACCAGCCGGTAATTCAGTACAAGTTCACCACGCCATATTAATTCTAAGAGGAGGCTTCCTTGACAAAAGCTGATATAGTCGATGTGATCGCTTCTGCTACTGGCTTGACCAAGGTCGAGACAGAAGCTGTGGTGGATGGTTTCATCCAAACCGTCATCGATACGATGAAGCAAGGTAAGAATATTGAAATCCGCGGATTCGGGAGTTTCAAGGTGAAGAAGCGGAAAGGACGTGTAGCACGCAATCCGAGGACAGGTGAACAGGTGATGGTGGATGAACATTTCGTACCAATCTTCAAAGTGTCCAAAGAACTCAAGCATCTTGTCGACGAGAACTTGAAGAAAGATCTGTCCGCCAAGGAATAATGATGAAACCCAGGATCTACTGTGCATACTGCAATGCGGAACTACGATGGGGAGACAAGTTCTGTGGAAGCTGTGGAAAACCTGTGGAATTATCAGACTCCTCCACTACAGTAGGAGGGACGGATCAGGACTCGGCCAGTCGGTCGGAACAGTTGGAATTGACGTGCGAGTCCTGTGGCACTGTCAACAAGCCCTGGACCGAATTCTGCAGATCGTGCGGTTCGGATCTCAGGCCGCATTCCGTGACCGCCAGCGGAAAGAAATCAGCAGCGCCAAGACAGGCGCGAAAGGACCAACAATCAGCACCCAAGGAGATCAAACAACATTCTTTCCTTGGTTTTTGGAAGCCCGCCGTTGCTTTGGTAATCATAATCATTGCCGCCGTCGTCCTGGACATCTATGTTTCCAAAGAAAATATCCCACAACAAGTCGCTCAGCAGGAACAAACTTCCGTCCCTCAACAGCCTGTTAGCGCAAATATGGCGGTCATCCCGCAGATAGAAGATATGGAACGTCAGCTGAAGGCAAATCCTGATAATGTCGGGATGACCCTGCAGCTCGCAAATTTCCTAAGCGATAATCGATTCTACGACAAAGCCATCACGTATTATCAGTCCTATCTGCAGAAGAAACCAAAAGATACCAATGCCCTCGTCGATATGGGAATCTGCTATAAGGAGATTGGACAATACGACAACGCGACCCGGCAAATGAAGAAAGCTCTAGACTATGAACCGACCCATTTGTTCGCGACGTTCAATCTTGGAATCGTTTCGCTCGATGAAGGAAAAATGTATATGGATCAGGGAAAGATGGACAAAGCAAACGAATTGATCAAAGAATCGAATGACTGGTTTAACAAAACCGTAGCATTGGCACCAACGAGCGAAGTTGGCAAGAGGGCGCAGCAGCTGTTATCGCAACATTCCAACACACAACTTCCATCATCTAATTAAGGAGGAGCTTATGCCAAGCGGCAAAAAGCGAAAACGCCACAAAATGGCGACCCACAAGCGGAAGAAGAGATTGAGAAAGATGCGACACAAGAAGAAGATCCGTTAGGGCTTGATTCGTCTGTCCTGCCTGCCCACTTGGCAGGACAGATTGTTTTTTTTGAGAATGTGCTTTCCCAAATGCTGCTCCTTCACGAAGAATGCCGATCAGCGTGTCATTCCTGCTCGACCACCAAGGCAAGTATGACCATCCTGGATAAAACGAAACAACGATATTGCACTGAATGGTATTGAATGTTGAACACTTCTTACCTATTTTATTTGAGCACGAAGTCGATACTTGAAACGGAACGGAGGTTACCATGGCACAAGATAACGATGGAATGGCGAGGGGATTGATTGTTGGGTTTATAGCAGGTACGATCGCAGGTGCTGTTCTAGCCCTGCTGTATGCACCAAAGTCCGGCAAAGAGTTGCGGGCGGATATCAAAGAAAAGGCGAAAGATGTTGCCGAAGATGCAGAAGAGTTCGTAGCGCGTGCAAAAGAGAAAGCTGTCGATATCGTGAACGAAGGGAAGAGCAAGTCGGAGTCGATGTTGAGCGATGCCCGAAGCCGCGCGGCATCTATCATGGGAGATGCTCAGCGAATTATGTCTGAGGCTCGCATAAAGGGAAACCAGGACTCAGGGAAGAACTCATAAACCGCTCCCAACCAGCGGCTCGCATCGCATGGTCGACAGTTCTGGTGGTTCATCAGATATTCACATCCTAACGTTAGCTGAAGGACATCTACGTGGAAACTCTCATCAATATCGGCAAAGTACTGGCTCTCTTTAGTGCCGCCGCACTTTGCGTGTATTTGATTTACGTATTGTCACGACTGAACGGAGTGCTGTTGCTGTTCCAGCGGGATTTCTCGGAAATTACGAAGAACCTCAAGCCGATCCTGGAAAATTTGAACGTCGCATCCGAGAAGCTAAGGTCCATTACGGCGAAGGTTGATGAGCAGGTGTTCCTGTTTAAGTCGTCGTTGGAATCGTTCAAGGCACTTGCGGACAATGTTGTGACCTTCGAGGCCCGTGTGCAGGAACGTATTGAAGAACCAATCATTCGTGTCACTTCGTTGATAGGGACATTCGTGGGCCGGATCTTGTCTTTCTTCGGCCGATCGCAATCGGGCAATCCTGGTTGAATCTGTCATCCGAATCGACAAAACGGTTCGGAACAATTCTGCCGGAGCGTTCGACGCAAATGTTGGAAGAACGTGGTTCGTGAAACCGAAGAAATAATTACGCGCCAATCTAAACTTGGGTTCCGCGGATAGCACAGTATCGGTTACCGGATTCATTTGAACAAGGCGCTTCACACCTCAAGAATAAACTCCATTCGAAGGAATACTCACGTTGGCTCAAACTACTAAAGACTACCCCGTTGATAAGATTCGAAATATCGCCCTGATCGGACACGGGGGATCAGGCAAGACTATGACAGCGGAACTGATGCTCTTCAATTCTGGCGCTATCAACCGGATTGGGAAAGTCGAGGAAGGGTCCACTGTTTCGGATTATCACGCCGATGAAATTGAACGTCGTATATCAATCAATTCATCGATTATGCATTGTGACTGGCAGGGTACCAAAATCAATATCCTTGATTCTCCAGGATACTCGGATTTTACCGGCGATGTCATTAGTTCGCTGCGTGTTGCCGATATCGCTCTCGTGTGCATTAAAGCCGTCGAAGGCGTTGAAGTTGGGACGGAAATTGTCTGGAACTATACGAAGGCGGATGCAATTCCCCGCATTCTCCTTGTAACAAAGATCGACAACGAGAACGCGGACTTTGATCACGCAGTCGAGACGGCGAACGAACGCTTTGGTCACGATGTCGTTCTCATCCAGTTCCCGGTCAATCAGGGCCTTCAGTTCGATGCCTTCGTCGATGTGTTGAAGATGAAGATGTACAAGTTCAATCGGGATGGGAGTGGCAAATTCGTTGAAAGCGACATCCCAAGCGATTTGAAATCAAAAGCTGATGCGCTCCACGAAGAACTCATCGAGAAAATTGCCGAGACTGATGAGAAACTCATGGACAAGTTCTTCGAGGCTGGGACCCTTCAAGACGAGGATCTCCGCCGCGGTCTCCAGATTGCACTGAATACCTGCAAGATCTTCCCTGTATTTTGCTCATCTTCCGCATTGAATATCGGGTGCAATCAGATCCTTGATTTCATCGTCACCTACGGCCCATCGCCAAAGGACCGCGGAAAAGCAAAAGCGGTGAATCATCAGACAAAGGCGGAAATTGAAGTTGCCCCAGATCCCTCAGCACAACCATCGCTGTTCATCTTCAAGACAATCTCGGAGCAGCACGTAGGTGAGTTGTCGTATTTTCGAGTCTACTCAGGAACGGTAACTGCCGGGATGGACTTGGTCAATGAATCAAACGGCAAAGCTGAACGTCTTGGTCAACTGTTCGTCATGAACGGCAAAATGCGAAGTGAAATCGGCAAAGTTGTCGCCGGAGACATCGGCGCCGTTGTGAAACTCAAGGATACCCATACCAACAATACGCTCGCCAGCAAAGCTTTTCCAGTCAACTTCAAACCGATCGTGTTCCCGGACCCAGTCATCAGGATGGCAATTCATTCGAGAGCGAAGGGTGACGAGGATAGAATGGCGAATGGTCTTCATTCGCTCCACGAAGAGGATCCGACATTCGTTATTTCTGTGGATGGACAGCTGAGCCAGACGGTTATTGCAGGCCAGGGCGAACTGCATTTGTTGATCGTAACAAAACGACTTAAAGAAAAATACAATGTCGAAGTGGATCTTACCGAACCGAAAATTCCTTACAAAGAAACCATCAAAGGAATTGCTCCGGACGTCGAGTACAAACACAAAAAGCAATCCGGCGGTCGAGGTCAGTTTGGTCACGTTCACGTCAAGATCGAGCCGCTGAAAAGGGGCTCGGGATTCGAGTTTGTCGATGCTATCGTCGGCGGCGTGGTTCCAGGACGATTCGTCCCGGCCGTTGAGAAGGGCATCGTTGATGTCATGCAAAAAGGAGTCGTAGCGAATTGTCAGGTGGTCGACGTAAGGGTGACTCTCTTCGACGGTTCCTATCATTCGGTGGATTCCGATGAGAATTCGTTCAGGATTGC
>CAZOIM010000088.1:12185-13857 GCA_964579855.1 uncultured Ignavibacteriaceae bacterium
GAGAATGTTCCTTTCGGCGTCGAGAGGGTCACAAAGTATACTCCGCTGGAAACGATTGTATTCCTCTGTGTCTGGCTGTTCCACACAACCTTCGTGGATGAGCGGTCATTCAGTCCGGAAGTAGAAAACGAATAAACGATTTGTCCCAACATATTGTAGACCCGGAGCGTTGACTGGTCTGAACTGACCCCGCTGGGCAATCGGACGTAGAGAACTGTCTGAGAATTGAACGGATTTGGATAGGCCTGAATCAACGAGTCTTTTGAGGAAGTCTTCGGAGGCCGTTCTTTTTGCACTCCGATAGTTGGACCTCCATTGCTTGTCGTGCACGAAGTGCAGATGGTGACGGTGTCGGCAGGATCAAGACACAGAAATGCCGTGTAAGGGGTGAGTACGCGGTTCGTCAAGCTCACAGCTATAATCTGTCGGATGACGTCGTTCGTTGATGATCCAGTTCCGAGAGACGCAACGTAGTTGCCCGCCCATGCTTGCATCGATACACTGTCGACTGAGACGGATTGCTGTTCACTCACGGAGAGTTGCTTCGAAAACACAGAATCGCCGACGATTCCTGCCAGGTCGATAATAAGGGGGAAGTTTCCATTGAATTTACCGGTTTGAAGGACTGTTTCCTCCAATCCGATTGCCTGCAGCCCGCTCGTGCCGATCGGTATGCGCCCGTAGCAAAAGCCGCTTGAAAGGGTTGTGTAAACATCGGACGCTTCAATTTTTCCCCTGAGCTGTGCCGACGAGAGTGTAATGATGCCGGATAGTGTTCCCGAATTCGGGATTCGCTTGTCAGTTCCGTTTGTCATGCGTGCGAGATTGTCGTAGAAGTATTGGTTACCGGGATAACCCTGACCATTCAAATAGTTGTAATAGGAGTAACTGACGTTGAAGTCACAAATATGAAAGGGAATTTTCGTCGGCATCAACTTCATAAGATCATTAAGCAGCAAATTGGATGCTTGAACATTTCCTACCTGGTCGGTGTTCGCAATTAGCCAAGCGATGCCGTTATTCCCGTGGGTTTGAATGAAATTGATCCCGTCTGCGAGAAGCGTCGGCAGGTTGCTGTAACCGGAGAATGGCATTGATCCGGCGTCTGCGAATGCCTTGACGATACTTGCAGAATCCGCACCAATCCAACCCGAATACAACCGATGGGCAGTAATCCCGGAAAAAATGAAGTTGATGGAATCGGCGGCCGAAAAATTGTCCAACAGATGCAACCGAACAGCATTCAGTATGTCGGAGGCTGTCTGTGGGCTCCTGGACGGATCGTAGTCGAAGAGCAGAGCGACTTTTCTTGCCTTATTGATGTTGAGAACCTTCCAGGGAGTCAAAGCGATTTGGTAGACACCATCATTCCCGGTTTGGTAGCGTGTCACAAAAACTCCGTTCTGCGCTCCCGCACCATAGAGAATGTTCAGAGAGGTGGCAAGCGACGTGCCTGGAACGCTGAACTCATAGTAACTTCGACTGCTTGTGTCGGTGAGCAAAGTGCCGGCAAGATTCGGCAATTCAAGGATGGACGGTTTGTCCCCGTTTGCCGATGGGTAGCAACGAAGCGAGAAGGTTTGTAGCAGGGTCTTCGATGTCTTGATGATGTGGACCGGCAGAGGCGAGATAACCGACTTTGCGGTCCAATCATTGCGCGTCAGATAGGAAA
>CAZOIM010000089.1:0-4667 GCA_964579855.1 uncultured Ignavibacteriaceae bacterium
GACGTTATGACCGGTAATCCGATTACAGACCGTGAATACAAGGGTGCGCAGGGAGGAGCTCTCATCGAAATGATGAATCTGATCGGCTACGAAGGTCAGACCCCGGGTAATCACGATTTCGATATTTCCTATGCTAATTATCTCAAGCTGAAAGCAATCGCCCAATTCCCGATATTTTCCGCGAATCTTGTTGATGAGAAATCCGGACTTCCTCTCACGGGCAAGGAATACTTCATTGTTGAGAAAAATGGGTTGAAAATAGGATTGTTTGGATTGATGTCAAAAGAATTCTACAACCTGGTGAGTGTCAACAGCACAAAAGGGATCAAGCTTCTTCCGCCGGTAGAAACGGCGAAGAGGATGATTGCCTTGCTGGGGCCGCAGACGGACCTCCTCATTGCGGTTTCACATCAGGGTGTCGAAGATGACTCGGTCCTTGCTGCGGAGACAAAAGGAATCGACGTCATTGTAGGAGGGCATTCACACACGAGGCTTCGCAATCCCAAATATGTCAACAATGTCATCATCGTGCAGGCAGGATCGAATGCGGAAAACCTCGGGATACTCGATCTCACGGCGGACAAGAACCACCACATCACAAAGTATAACGGTGTTCTCCACCAACTGTGGTACAATCCCAACAGAGCAAAAAACGCTGTAACCGCTCTTGCGGATTCGTTCAAAACGGAAATTACGAATGAATACAGCGAGGTCATCGGGACACTCAGCAGTCCCTGGAATGCTGCAGACGGTGAGACCGCAGAAGGATACTTTCTTGCAGACGCCCAACGGGAAGCCGCCAAAGCAGATATGGGGTTCATGAATAATGGCGGAATCCGAAAGAGGCTCATCCCCGGCCCAATCAGCAAGCAGGATCTATTTGAAGTCCTTCCGTTCCGCAACATGCTCGTCACGTTCAAAGTCACCGGAAAGCAGGTTCGGGATATCGTTCTGAATGATATCGAAAAGAGGCCGGGAATTTTGGTCTCCGGCATTGATTGTGAGTGGAGGAGGGGAGCCACCGGCAGTATAGAAATTGTCTCTCTCGTCGTCAACGGGAAACCGGTCGACGATGCTGCCACCTACACGGGCGCGGCAAGCGACTATATGATGGGAGAGGCACCGCGCTATCTCGGTATTCCGGTGCCGACGTTGACACAACTTAATCAGACCATGTTCCTGGCGGTCGAACAAAGAATACGGGCGGAAAAAATCATTTCGTCGACCCCCGACAAACGCATCAGAGAAATCAAGTAATCCAACCCTGGAGAAACCATGAACAATTTTCCTATCCTCATTATCACGGGTCGTCCTGCCGCAGGGAAGTCGGAAGTCATCGACTTCCTGAAAAAGGCAGACCCAAAACAACGGTTGCAGAATTATCATATTGCGGACTTTGAAGAGCTCGATGATTTCGTCTATGTCTGGGAAACATTCGAGATTGACGATATGCTCACCAAGCACGGCAAGCCGCGACTCTGGACGGACGAAAAATACTGGTTCAAGGACGAATTCATTTGGAATCTGTATATCGAACGGATCAACCTGGAATACCGCAAGAAACTTGCGCGCAATCCGAACTATCACGATTCAAAGACGACACTTATTGAGTTTGCCCGTGGGGGAGAGAATGGAATGTTCGAGGCATTGAGTTACCTCCACGAGGATATTCTGAAAAGAGCCACGTTGATGTATATCAAAGTGTCATACGAAGAGTCCGTCCGCAAGAACCATCGCAGGGCGAAGAAGGGACAGGAGGATTCAATCCTATATCATTCCCTCCCTGATGAGAAAATGGATTTCTATTACAAGACCAACGACTGGGAAAAACTCGCAGGGAAGAATCCGAACTACATTGAAGTGAAGGGCATCAAAGTCCCGTACGGAGTATTTGAAAACGAGCCGGAGAAGACACTCGATCCCGTTCTGATAGGCAAAGAACTGGAACGGGTGACGCAGAAGATCTGGAAATTGAGAGAATAGACTACGAAGTGTTGTGTCGGACAGGGTTCCACCCTGTCCGACAATTGCTAATGAACAGATTTTCCTTTCGGCATCACATTCCACAATCGTGACATAACATACGCGCCGAAGAGAGCAAACGGTATCGGCGCCCAGTGCCACGCACTCCACCCCCAGTACGTTGTGATGTAACCGACCCCCATTCCCACAAACGCACCGGCAAAGTACTGCACGCCGTCAAAGAGACCGGCAGCGCTTGCTGCAGCTTTCTTACCTCCGAAATCCATCGAAGCTGCGCCGCCGATTAATCCGTGCGCGCCGTTGACGCAGAATGAAAGGAGGATAAGACAGCACGCCGCAACGATTGGTCCCAAACCAAAGAAATCAGAGAGCCCAAACAAAACCAGCACCACTGCCATACCGATGAATCCGAATGTGATCATCGGAGCTCTCCTACCACCGAAACTTCGGTCGGATGTAATGCCGAATACAAATCCCCCCGCAATTCCAGCCAGTGCGATTCCCCACGTAGCAATGAGATAGGGTGCGTACGTGGCAAACTTGGAGCTGTTGGCTCCGTAGAAATCGACGAAATATTTTGGCCACCATGCATCCACCACGCTGCGCCGAACAAACCCGATCATCATTGACCCCAGTGCGATCATCCACGTCGTCTTCGATGCAAAGACTTTGCGGATGACAAATGCGAGTGACGTCGGCTTGGTATCGTCGTCTTCAGGATTGTCGCCTGTCTCAAACTCCCCAAGCCCCGCATCTTTGGGAGTGTTGTGCATGAAGAAGAAGTTTATAACAAAGAGGACGAGTACGAAAGCAGCGGGTATCCAGAATGCGTATTGCCAGGGGAACGCGAGGAGAATCAGTGGAACTCCCTGGAATGCAAGAAGTAATCCTAGTCGAATCAACACACCGAAGATGCCGGAGAAGGTGCCTCGTTCGAGGACGTGAAACCATTGGGCGTTCACTTTGACAATAGAAAGAGCCCCGAACGATTGGAAGAATCCGTTAAATCCCCAGACAATTGCCATCAGCGTCAGAATCATGCCGCCCGACAATCCGAATCCAAGAGTGGCCGGAGTAACGACTTCCCGTGCAAGTCCTGTTCCTTGCCAAACGGCAGGACTCAGGACCGCGAGACTCGCCAATCCGAACAAAACGTTCATCACGACTACGCCGATCGCACCGAAGAGAAATGCCTTCTTGCCGCCGATGCGATCTGCCAGCGGTCCATTGAAAACCACCGAAAGACCATAGACCAAAGGCATCACAGTCTCAAAAACACCAAGGTCGGTGTTCTTCCATCCAAGAATGTTCGCGAGAGCCGGTGCGGCTGCGGTATAATTATACCTCGTCGTATAAAAGAACGCATACAAGATCCCAAGCGACATCCAGTTAACGACTCGCCGGTGTCTGAATTCTGGGCTGAGGACAGGACGTTCAGAAGCGGTTTCTACCATGGTCTGCCTCTTGGTGCGATGAACGAAAGGAAATTAGCCGATCAGCTCTTTTGCTTTTTTCAAAACGTTTTCGACCGTAAATCCGTATTCTCTGTAAATTATCTCCCACGGCGCGGATGCACCGTATCCGGAGATACCGATGATGGCACCAGAGTCGCCAACATATTTGTGCCAGCCCATGGGAGATGCGGCTTCGACAGCGAGACGTTTCTTTGTAGCGGGGGAAATGACCGAATCACGATATTCTTTCGGTTGCTGCTCGAACAGTTCCCACGAAGGCATGCTGACGACACGACTCGGGATATTCTCTTTCACCAGTTCCTCATAAGCACCGAGAACAAACTGTACTTCCGACCCTGTACCAATGAGGATGATACGCGGATTTTTTGAGTTCTCTCCTAAGATGTATGCACCCTTGGCCGTGTTCTCAGCAGACGCGTATTTCGTTCTATCGAGGAGCGGCACCTTTTGTCTTGTAAGAGCAAGGACCACCGGTCCGTCGGTGTGCTCAATTGCCAATCGCCACGCAACTGCAGTCTCGTTTGCATCACAAGGACGAATAAATGTCAGATTGTGAATTGCCCGGAGTGCGGCGAATTGTTCTACCGGCTGGTGCGTTGGACCGTCTTCACCAAGACCGATACTGTCGTGAGTGAACACGTAAATGGGTCGTATTCCCATGATGGCGGCGAGCCGAATCGGAGGGCGCATATAGTCTGAGAAAACCAGGAACGTTCCGCTATAAGGTATGATCCCATTGGTCAGCGCCAGACCATTCAAGATCGATCCCATCGCGTGTTCACGGATTCCATAATGAATATACTGTCCGCCGAAGTTTGAGCCTTGAAAATTCGTCATCCCTTTCACAAACGTATTGTTGGAGGGAGTAAGGTCGGCTGAGCCCCCCAGTATTGTCGGAAGGTGCGGGAAGATCGCCTGGAGAACTTTGCCGGAGGCTTCGCGAGTTGCCATTGCACCTGCTTCCGGCCCGAACGTCGGAACTGCTTTCTTCCACTCACTGCCGAAATCGCCGCGCGACACCCGTTCCCACTCGGCAAAAAGTTCAGGATTCTCCTTCTTGTGTCGTTCGCAGAGGGTATGCCACAGTTGCTCCCTCTTCTTTCCCATTTCGACTGCTTCCCGAAAATGCTTCAGCGCATCATCAGGAACAAAAAACTTCTTCTCCGGATCCCATCCGAGATTCTTTTTTGTGAGCTTGATCTCTTCATC
>CAZOIM010000089.1:4767-13735 GCA_964579855.1 uncultured Ignavibacteriaceae bacterium
GTATTGATACAAAGTTGGTCGAGTGTGGGAGAGGATGTCATGATTCTGCTGTTGTGGTAGTTAACGTGAATAAGTTAAGATAACAAAGCCGTCGATAAGAACCAACGGACAAAGGACCGTTGACGATAACCAGATTCGCTGAATTCGTTATGCTTAGCGTCAAGAGACCTGATCAATATGAAAAGTATTTGTCTTGATTTCAAATTAATCCAATGATAACAAACATCGGTTTAGCTTGGAACAACATTGTTCAATCGATACCCAGAATGCGAACAGAACGGGAGAACGAAATTGCATGAGCATCGCGATCCCAATATTCCAATACTTATGCGTTGTCGAACAATGCTCTCCATCATGCGTCAATTCCTTTGTTGGAAAGGTATCCCAAAAGTTCAAAAATGAGAATTGCTTTCCCAATCACGAAACTACCTTGTCAGCAATCAGGACAAGAAGCAGGGGATTCTGTGAAAATCAAAAGGAACCGCCTGGCACGCACTTTGCAGAATACCGACTGAGTCCAAGCAACATCCCGCCGGCGGACGCATCGTGACCATTGTCGTTACATCCAAAAACGTACGATACGCCGTCACATCAGTGGAACAAAGGAAGTGTAATCTCACGAAAGGAGGTTACGGCCATGATCCATCTGAAGCACGAAGATTGTCTCAATTACTTTCCCGAAATCCTCGGCGTCCTTTCCTCGACAAACCAATATGAAGAGGTGTTCGACCTCGTTGTCGACAAGATCGTGAGGATCTTCAAATGCCAGACGTGTGCCATTGTCATCGTGGATCCCGCAACAGAGTATTTGCATATTGAGCACGGATACGGACTTTCCCACACCTTCACGAAACAATTCAGGAGGAAACTCGCTACGGGATCCATCGGCAAGCTTCTGTGGACGGCGCATCCCATCGTGATTGCCGACAGCGAAGTGGATCCCGTGCTTACACACGAGGTGAAATTGGAGAATGATTTTGGTTCCTGCATCTCTGTGCCTATTGTGGCTGACCATCGGACGCTCGGATATTTGTATGCCGACCATGTGCAGAAACTCGAGTTGAACGGCGGCGATCTGCGGATATTTTCGTGCTTTGCAGCTCTTGCAGCGCTCGCGTTGAACAAAACCCGACTGTTTGAAGAAAACCTCCGATTGGATACTATCGACCACGAAACAGAGGTCGAAAAATACGGGCCGTTCCTTGACCGGTTGAACTCAAACATCGAGAGAGCGCAAAAGTTCGGCGAGCGGTTCGCCGTGATGCTGTTGGATGTCGACAACTACAAGCAACTCGCGCATACGTACGGTTACGAAACATCCAAAACATTGTTCAAAGAACTCGCTGCGATTCTAAAATCACAGCTGCGGGGGGTCGATGGTGCCGGTCGTTATGGCTTCGATGAAATTATATTGCTTCGTGCAAATTCTTCTCTTCTCGAGGCCGTTGAGCGGGCCGATGCTTTGCGAGCACTGATTGAGAACTCGACGTTCACAGGGAAGCTGATCAAAACAACGGTGAGCGTGGGCGTCTCCGCCTTTCCGGAAAATGCTGAGTCGATCGACGAATTGTTGATGACGGCAAAGAATGCCTTGTTTGAAGCCCAGCGTTCCGGTAGGAATCGTGTATTCAGTTTCCATTCGGAACAGTTCCATCATCATGTCCCTCCCGATTAGCGCGTTGCCCGGATTTTGCTTGACGTTGTTGCCCGAATTATTTCGAGTCAACATCGTCAGCATTCTCCCAATTCTGGGAATCATTGATTCCTACTCAGGATAGCTTTTCCCACCGATTGGAATGGCGAGAAACTCGCCGTAACGGAATCGATGAATTCAACGAACTAAGCCTGCCACAGGGTGGCAGTTTGGTGGAACACTTCTTGCGCCTCTGGCGCAAACGAATGTCCAACTCAGGAGTTTACATGAAACGCACACGTGTCATTATCATGGGAGCAGCGGGAAGGGATTTCCATAATTTCAACACCGTCTTCCGGAACGATGAACGCTATGAAGTCATCGCGTTCACTGCCACGCAGATCCCCAATATCGATGGCAGAAAATATCCGAAAGAACTCGCGGGACAACTGTATCCAAAAGGCATTCCAATCTATCCGGAATCCGATCTTGTGAAATTGATCCAAGACAACGCGATCGACGACGTGGTGTTTTCGTATTCTGACGTTCCTCACAATTATGTAATGACAAAGGCCGCCATCGTCATGGCTGCCGGCGCGGATTTCAAAATCCTTGGAACGCGCGAGACGATGATCAAGAGCACCAAACCAGTCATCGCCATTGTCGCCGTACGAACGGGGGCTGGGAAGAGTCAGACATCCCGCAAAGTTTGTGAATACCTGCGCTCGCTCGGCAAGCGCGTTGTTGCTGTCCGTCATCCGATGCCGTACGGCGATCTCGTGAAACAGAAGGTGCAGCGCTACAAGACACTCGACGATCTGGTGAAGAATGATTGCACGGTTGAAGAGATGGAAGAATACGAACCGCATATCGTCAACGGAACGATCATTTATGCGGGAGTTGATTATGAGGCAATTTTGCGCGAAGCTGAAAAAGAAGCGGACGTTATCGTGTGGGATGGCGGGAACAACGACATGTCGTTCTACAAACCGGACCTCACGATCACCGTTGCCGATCCTCACCGGCCGGGCCACGAATTGACGTACTTTCCGGGCGCCGTGAATATTCGGCTCGCCGATGTCATCGTCATCAATAAAGTCGACACGGCGACGCGCGAAAATGTCGAATTCGTGCGACGGAATATCAAGGAAGTGAATCCAAAGGCGATCATTATCGAAGCGGCCTCGCCAATATCGGTCGACGACGAAAGTATCATTCGCGGCAAACGGGTGCTGGTGGTTGAAGACGGTCCTACGCTGACACACGGGGAAATGAAATATGGCGCAGGAATTGTCGCAGCGAAAAAGTTCGGCGCGAAAGCAATCATCGATCCCCGCCCCTGGGTTGTCAATTCCATTAAAGAGACGTTCAAGAAGTATCCGAATATCGGAGAGCTTCTGCCGGCCATGGGCTATGGCGGGAAACAGGTAAAGGATCTCGAAACAACGATCAACAAAGTCGATTGTGATTCTGTGATCATCGGTACTCCTATCGACCTGCGCCGTATCATCAAAATTAAGAAGCCTTCGGTGAGAGTGCGCTACGATCTTGCTGAAACCACAAAACCCGCTCTTGCTCAAATTCTCGATAAATTTGTAAAAAAATATACATAATTCATCAATCCATTGAACGGTATTCAGGAGTCTCCAGGAATGAAACAGGACTTCCTCAGCATTGCAGATTGGTCAACGAAAGATCTGTTGGGTTTGTTGAAGCTTTCAAAACAGATGAAGAAAAATCCCAAATCGTTCTACCACGCACTCGACGGACAATCCCTGGCGATGATCTTCGAGAAGCAGTCGCTCAGGACACACGTGACCTTTGATGTCGCCATTCAACAACTTGGCGGGCACGCCATTTTCCTGACCCAGGCGGATATCAGTCTTGGCAAGCGTGAATCCATTCACGATGTGGCAAAGAACCTCGAGCGGTGGGTGCGTGGTATCGTGGTGCGAACGTTCAGCCATGACGGACTGAAAGAACTGGCGAACCACGCCCGCGTCCCGGTGATCAACGCCTTGACCGATTTTGAGCATCCGTGCCAGGCCGTGGGAGATTTTCTGACGATCCAGGAGAAATTCGGGACCTTCAAAGGCAAACGCTTTGCGTTCGTAGGCGATGGAAACAATGTCTGTCATTCCCTTATGCTGCTTGCTGCAAAAGTGGGAATGGATTTCGTCGCAGTCACTCCCCGAAGTTATCTTCCGGATGAAGAAGTGATGAAACTGGCTTCGAAGATTGCGGCGGAAAACGGCTCTTCAATCGAGTTGTCGCACATACCAAAGGAAGGGGCGCATAACGCGGATGTCATCTATACCGATGTCTGGGCCAGTATGGGGCAGGAATCCGAACGGGATGAACGCGCATCGGTGTTTAGAGAATTCCAGGTTAACGCAACGTTGATGAAGTATGCAAAACCATCCGCAATATTCATGCATTGTCTCCCCGCTCATCGGGGCGAAGAAGTAACCGACGAAGTGATGGATTCACCTCAATCGGTTGTTTTTGATGAGGCAGAGAACCGGTTGCACACAGAAAAAGCGATCGTCTATACATTGCTCCGAAATCAGGGTCGTGAAAAAAACAGTATTGATCGCAGTCGGCGGAAACTCGCTCATCCGAACAGGGCAGCGGGGAACAATCGCCGAACAAATAGAAAACGCACGACGGACCGCAGAAAGCATCGCTGAGGTCGCGTCCCGCGGTATCGAAGTAGTCATCACGCACGGGAACGGTCCGCAGGTCGGTTCGCAACTCTTGCGTTCGGAAGCCGGGTCTTCGCAAACCTACCAGCTTCCGCTCGATGTTTGCGATGCAATGACGCAAGGCGAAATAGGTTTCATCCTCCAGAATACTATCCAGTGCGCGCTTGGCAAGCGTGGCATAAAGCGGCCGGTCGTCACCCTCATTACGCAGGTCGTCGTCGACAGCACTGATCCTGCCTTCCAGAATCCCACAAAACCCATCGGTCCGTTCTATTCCACAGCAGTCGCTGAACAAAAGCGAAGCGAGTTGGGCTGGAATATTATAGAGGACGCGGCGCGGGGATACAGGCGTGTTGTTCCGTCTCCGCTCCCACGGGATATTGTTGAGCTGGATGTCATTCGCCGGTGTATTGAACAGGATATTATTGTGATCACCGTCGGCGGCGGCGGAATTCCCGTTGTGGAACGCGACGGTACCTATGTGGGTGTCGAAGCGGTTATTGATAAAGACCGTGCATCATCCCTTCTTGCATCCAAGCTGGGTGTGCAGCAATTCATCATTTCAACGGATGTCGAAAACGTTTGTTTGAACTACAAGAAGCCGAATCAGAAAACACTTCATGCAATCACCGATAAGGAGCTGAACGGCTTTCTCCTGGAAGGACATTTCCAGGAGGGGAGTATGAGGCCGAAGATTGAAGCCGCACTGCAATTCCTCGGCAAGGGGGGAGAAACGGTGATTATCACCAACCCCGAACACATCCCTGCAGCACTGGACGGACTAACGGGGACCATTATCAGTCATCGCGATGACCACCATGAAACTTCACCACATCATCGAATCGCAACAATTCACCCTGCCGACGCTCATTGAGCTGTTCGAGCGTGCCGACCAGATGGAACGGGTCGTTGCTCGCGGGGGAACGCTGGACTATCAATACAAAATCATGGCGTCGTTGTTCTACGAGCCATCGACGAGAACAAGATTTTCGTTCGAATCGGCAATGCTGCGACTCGGAGGAAAAGTACTATCGACGGAACGGGCCCACGAATTTTCTTCGGTGATGATGGGTGAAGCGTTGGAGGATACCGTGCGCGTGGTGGGTAATTATTGCGATGTTATCGTCCTCAGACACGACTCCGTCGGTGGTGCAAGGAGAGCAGCGGCTTCATCCCTGGTTCCGATCATTAATGCGGGGGACGGAAAAGGAGGGGAACACCCGACCCAGGCCTTGCTGGACCTGTACACGATCTACAAGGAATTGGGCGCAATCGACGGTGTCAAAGTTGCAATGGTCGGCAATCTGCTTGATGGAAGGACCGTACATTCGCTGGCGTATCTTCTTGGAAAATTCGAAAGGGTGAAGATCTATTTTGTGGCGCCGAAAGCTCTCCAGATGAAACAGGATATCCTTGACCATCTCGCAGCGGACGATGTGTGGTATTCTCTTGAGTCTGATCTTTCCAAAGTGTTGCCGGAAGTCGATGTTGTCTATATGACGCGGATCGAACCCGAAAAACTTCCGGACCAGGAAAAGCAACCTTCACCCTACTATCTCGACGAGATGAGCATCAAGCGTCTCGCTTCCAATGCACTGATTCTTCATCCCTTACCACGCCTCAATGAGATCGCAGTAAGCGTTGACAGCGATCCTCGCGCGGCATACTTCCGCCAAACGAAAAACGGCGTGCTGATCCGCATGGCGCTTCTTGCCTCGGTGCTCGACAACGGTCGAAGACACTAACCTTCCCCAACCATAAGGAGGTCACAATGAAATTACGAATTCTGTTTTGGGATTTCGTGGCAAACTTTTCGTTGACGATTGTCGTAGCGGCAATCGTAACCTTCCTCTGGAGTCTCATCGTTCACGGTTCGGGCATCATCAACTGGGAGATTTCTTTCGTCCTTGCCCTGGTCCTGGCGATCGTGCTTGCCTCCCACAGATGGCAGGATTCAAAAGGAAAGTCATTCTGAACGGAGTGAAGAATCTGATAAACCTTATCAGAGATCCTTCAGTCGCTTCGCTCCATCAGTATGATGAGCAAAGAAGGAAGGATCGTTTGTCAGGCAACTGCCTCTGCAACTACCTGAGTATTCAAGGGCGACTCGATCCGATACGAATGCGTCAGTTTCGCGCTTGCGCTCAGGATCGCGCTTACCGAGCAATACTTTGTCGTTGATAGTTCGATCGCACGTTCCACATCTGCAGGTTGAATCCCTTCACCGTAGAAAATATACTCAACGTGAATATCGGTAAAGATTTTTGGGTGCTCGTTCTTCTCTACTCCTGAAACCTTGATCTCAAGATTTTGCAGCGGAACCCTCTTCTTCTTGAGAATAGGGATGACGTCGTTTGCAGTGCATCCTGCCAGAGCCATCAAGACGAGTTCTTTCGGTGTCGATGCAGAGCCACTGCCGTCAAAGTCCGGGGATCCATCCATAACGACCCAATGGTTCGACGCCCCGCGTGCAACGACCGTCACGCCCTGTACCTGCTTCATAAATACTGTTTTCATTGCCACGTTATTCTTCCTCTCTATTTGAAAACGTTGCCGTAACGGACGATTCGAATCCTCCACTGCTTCATAATATCAAGACTTCACTTGAACGTCAACGGCCTCACGTGACTCGTGTGATTGTAGGCCGCGTTCCAGGAGGGCAAACAATTTCTTGTGCATCTTCTTTGAGACTCGCGGGGCCGTCATACGACGAGCCAGAGCAACGGTTCTCTTCAAACTTTCGAGATACGCTGCACAGTTCGGACATATCAGCAGATGAGCCCGAATCTTTCTGAACCCCTTTCGTTCCAATTGTTCATCCAGCTCCTCTTGCATATGCCCAGCCACGATGAGACAATTGATTCGCTGGGGACTTTGTGTCTTGCATGAAGTCATGATGGTAGTTGGAGACCTTCTCTCGAAGGCACTCCAGGTTCAAAAATTGTCAAGAAACCTTCTCTGTCTTTTTTGTTGACATCTTGGCTGCAAGGTAAATTGGGCACGTCCCAACAAGAGCCGTCGCGAAGAGAATGACAGCGACAAGACCCAGCACGATTGCCAGTGTCCCGGTTATTACATTGAACAGAGCAAGTACCGCAACGACAACAGCGAAGGCGATGCGGAGGATTCGATCTGGAGTGCCGATGTTCTTTATCATATGATTGTCCTTGTTCTTGAGTTGTATGGAATTCACTGCCTATGTCTATAGGATGCGCCTTCTACGGAAAGGATTCGCATCCGTGATCCGGAATTGCATGGCCTTGTTGTGCACCCGTCGTTGAATCCTTTCCCAATTATACGCATCAAATAAGTGAATAAGTGCGTCTACACCATCATAACAACAGAGGAGAGAATTTCTATGCCTATTTTTGATTATCATTGCACCGATTGCGGGTCGACGTACGAGGTCTTTCATAAGGTCCGCGAGAAGACCGAAGACATTGTGTGCCCGAAGTGTGGGTCCAATCATTCGAAGAAGCAGATGTCTGCCCCCGTCATTTCGATGGGAGGATCGTCCTCCCCTGAAAGCAACTCGCAGAATTTTGGCGGCGGTTGCGCATCGGGAATGTGTGGACTGAATTAGAAGAATTACTCTCTGTAAGAACGAACATTCTCAATGCATAAATTTTCCCCTCAGCACGCGGAGCGTTTGGAGAATCCGGATCGACACAAACTTCTCCAGCCCCAAAAGTCCCTTACAAAATTCGGGTTGAAATCCGGGATGACGTTCGTCGATATCGGCGCCGGGACCGGTTTCTTTTCACGAGCGGCTTCTGAAATCGTAGGAGCCAAAGGGACCGTCTATGCGCTCGACATGTCGGAAGAAATGCTCAAAATCTTGAGACGAAACGGAACTGGGAAGAACGTGCAAATCCTTCATTCGGAAGAATATCGACTGCCGGTTCCGGATGCAGCGGGGGATATTGCAATGCTTTCATTGGTCCTCCACGAGAATACCGATGTACCAAGACTCCTTGCCGAAGTGGCTCGCGTGACGAAACCGTCGGGAAAAATCGTTATAATAGAGTGGAAGAAGCAGGATGAGGAGACGGGGCCGCCGAAAACCGAACGACTGGGTGAAGACGAACTCCTGCGCCTATTGTCTTCATACAAGATTGTTGAACGTGGGAACATTTCAAGCTCTCATTACTATCTCATCATTCAGGGATTGCTGACTTGAAACCACTGGCTCCTATGACTCCAGGTCCCTTTGAAGCATCGAGGCGCTACGTGTAAATTAAGGAACAACTCTTATGTCAGTCGGCCAAATCATCCTTTATGGGATCGCAGGCATTTTTGCGCTGATCTATATCCGTAAAGTCATTTTGCGGATGCTCATCACGCAATACACTCCGACAAAACTCGCTGCACGGATGGAAAGCGGAGAAGTGGTCGTGCTCGACGTCCGCGAGGATAAGGAACGAAGTGTTTCGCACATCCAGGGAGACATTCACATCCCCATCAAAGCATTGCTCAAAGACTCAGACAGGCTGAACAAGTACAAGCACAAAGAGATTGTATGCTATTGCCAGACAGGAAGCAGGAGTCTTGTTGCCGCGACACGTCTGAAGAAACTCGGATTCAAGGTCGCAAACCTCAGCGGCGGCATGGGCGAATGGAATTATTATTA
>CAZOIM010000090.1:0-13691 GCA_964579855.1 uncultured Ignavibacteriaceae bacterium
TCCTTGTTGATGTTAAACCAGGTCAAAGCCTTAATTTTTGGAAAGAGACCCTTGGTGTACAGAAACGTATCCCTGATCCATTGACTTTTGTCTCCGCCAAGCTCCGCCGAAGCAAACTCCGCGATCATCAAGGGCTTGCCGTATGTCTGAAACCTGTTATAGATATCGCTGAAGGTTGAGTAGAAACTCGACCAACCGGACCAGGTTTGCGAAGTTCCCCAGTTGTAGCCATCAAACCCAATCCAGTCGACAGCATCGTCGCCCGGGTAGTAACTCTCCGGTGCATTCCACAGATCACCGGGTGTCGAAAAGTTGTTCGGAGACCAAATCCACGAAACATTTGAGACACCGACAGAATCGAAAATGTGTCGGACATGGCGAAACGCCGAAATATATCGCTCAGGTCCGTCAGCCTTGGCCGTGTCGCCGAATCCATTCGTAGTGCTTCCGCCGTTGTTGGCGCCTCCCCAGGGATACCAATTTCCATTCATCTCGTGACCAACTCGGATAAACAACGGCTTTGACCAGGATTTTACCTGATGGGCGTACCCTGCGAGGTACGTATCCCAGGATCCGTTGATAATTGGGTCGAGCGCGTAGGGATTCCCGCCTGTCCAGGGTTCCCACGTGATATGTGGAATGGATCCTTTTTTCACGATCGTATCGCAGATAACCGATGGAAAATCAGGGATCTTATTTGATGGCCAACCCGTGTAGAACATTTCAATGGCGATGGATTTGTGCGCCAGACTGACGAACTCATCGTGTCCATTCACTCCGTGTGAAGGATCATTTGGAGTAAAGGCCGCGTGATAACAACCAGAGGAAGGAATTGGCACCTGAGCAAGAGCGACGTGCGATGATGATATGATGAAGAATATTCCGCACATCCAAAGTACAACGTCACCTTTCCGGAGCCGGCAACCGCCACTGAACATTTGTATGACACCATCCTGCCCGTTGAGAAGCATTTCTCCCCTTCACAATACTATTCTAAAAATGCACGCCGAGCGATAATTTCTGCACATACTTCAATCGCCCGAAGTCCTGGTAAGCATAGTCAACGGTCAGTTGCATATTGCCGACGAGGAATTGCTTGACACCAACGCCCATTGTGAATCCTTCTTCCGAATTTTGCTGGAACAGAGATTTTCTGCCCGCACGGAGATACAAAAACTCTTCAAACAAATACTCTGCACCAAGGTTGACGCTTTCATAATCATCACTTGGATGCATGGCGTCAGCTCCCAGCGTCATTTTGCCAAGATCTCCGATCGGTACATCATAGGCCACCCCGACCCGAAAATTCAAAGGAAGTTCCCACGAATTCGTCGAAAGGTAGGCAGGAACGTGTCCGTTGTTGCCAGACGTTGTCGGATCCGGGTCAAAGAGTACAAGCGCATTTTCACCCTGCATCTGCATTTTAGAACCGAAATTGGAGACTGCCATGCCGAGAGTGACACCAGGAAACGGCGTGCGATATTTCACACCAAGATCGATCGCGAATGCGCTGGCACTCATTTTCCAAATCTGTTGGTAAACCAATTTTGGATTGAAGCCGATCGCAAAATTGTCTGTCAGCTTCAATCCGTAGGAAACACCAACCGCAAGATCTGTGACTGTGAAAACTTCGCCTGTCCCGTCTTGCTGATCCACCGTCGTCACTTTCATATCGCCGACATTGGACACGGTGATATTCAATCCGAGTGTTCCGAACGATCCCGTCGAAACGGTAGCGCCCAAGTACTCGTATTGGAGGTCTGCGATCCAGTTCGTGTGGTCGACGATGATACCCACGCCGGTCAGATCTGCGATGCCTGAAGGATTCCAATACATGGCACTGGGATCGTCAGCAATAGCCACAAAGGCACCGCCCATGCCGAGGGCTCTCGCGCCTTGAGCTATGGAGAGGAACGGTGCGGCAGTCGTGCCTCGTTTGGAGACATCCGATGACTGTGCATTCAAGGATACGTTGAGGGACGCAATGAGAAGAATGGAAATGATCAGAGTTTTCATTGTGGGCCTCACTTAATCAGTGCGAATTTGCCGATGTATTCACCGATGCCCGGTGCGTCGACGTGGAAAATATAGAGACCATAGGCGACGTCCATTCCATCATCGGAAACAAGATTCCACGAGAGCGAACCGTCGGTCGGCCCTGAGTCTTTATGCAGAGTCTTGACCAGTGATCCGGAGACCGTGAAGATGCGAATCGTACAGGTCGCCGGCAGTTTCATAAACTGGATGAGTCGATCACCTCGACCGGTGGTATACAACGTCCGGGGTTCCCACTTGGCAGTCGAGATATACGGGTTGGGAACCACGGTTATCTTGCTTAGTTGATTTTTTGCCGCACCATTGTCAGTCGACGAAGCACGCATCGTAAACGAAAAATAGTCTCCGTTCACAAAAGGACGTTTCGTTTTGATGACATAGCGGTCGCCAGCCTGCGGGTAGCGGATCGTTCCAAACGGGAAACCGTACGACATCTTGTATGTGATACTGAACTTGCTGGGATTGTTCACGAGGTCGTCAAAGCCATCGACAATGCGGATGGTATCTCCGACCGTCAACGAGCCAGAGTTGTCAATATCGTCTACTATACATTTCACCTTTTGCTGACTCGTTGTGTTCGTGATGGTAAAATTCAACGTCATTTGAGGATACCTCGGCGGGCTATCAAATGCCGTTGTGTCGACGACGCTTCCGAAGAAGCGGATTTCGTAATCTGCCGGCCACGCAACGTTTTTCGAAAAGAGAGAATTGTCAGGCGCCACTCTCACCCTGACGTTGCTGGAACCGACAACCCAACCTGTCGCGGAGTCATTGACCGTAACAACAGTGTCATTCAGCACGGTAAGAACCATGCCATCAAAAGGCGGAGAATATTTGCCTATGCCGATGAATGTACTGTCGACAGCATGCCACAACGTGTCGTTAACATTGTTCCTCGACCTGAGAACATCAAACGATTTTGTATGGTAGAGAGGGACGTTAGCGTCGGACTTGAATTTTATGGAATACTGATCGCCATTCAAGATTTGTGCCGGATTCAAAATTATCAGTGAGAGGCTTCCGGTTCCAAGACCCTGCGCAACACGATCAAGCCCGCCCATCGCTTGTGGAGGCACATATCCTGCCGCCGGCTTCTGGGGAGTCACAACAGCACAGTTGATATCAGAAAACGTCACATTGCCAACCGCGTCCGTCGAAAACACTTTGGCACTCTCCGTTGGCTGCAATCCCCTCGTCCCACGACTCGGGTCACCCTTCGAGTACGAGCAAACGGCGTAGAAATATTTGACGCCATTTGTAACCGTCGTATCGATGTACGAGTGCTGCAGGCCGGTGTTTGATCCACGCCAGAAATGCGCACCATTGATGCCTACCGGATCCGGACCTTGTATGCTGTCGACAAGGTCGAACTGCGCCATCGGTTTCCAGTATCGAGGCGTGCCTTGAGCATCGGTGATGAGAAGATTGTCTTCGAAGTATGGTTCTTCACTTCGGTAGATGGTGTAACCTTCAAAATTGTGCTTGTATTGTGTTTTGGAGGAATCCTCAAATCCAAGAAAGCGATCGACTGAGGTTTCTGCGATTCCGTCCCAGTACAAGAATACGCGGCCATTACTCCCTACCGCCGTAACGTTTGGCTTGTAAGGCGGTTTTGAAAAGTTATAGTTGGCATTGTAGATTTCCTGTACGGTTTCTTTATTGAATATAAGGCCCGGCAGGTCATCGCCAAATGCAAGCGCCATCGAGAATCGTTCCCTCTTTGTTTGTTTCCAAGGAAACGGACCCGAAGAAAATACCATGCTGATATTCGTATTCTGGACAGTCGTGTCTTTGAATCCGTTGTTCATCTTCCCCCACATGACGTTGTCATTTTTCGGCCAGCCCCCCGTGGGTCCTTTGTCGGCGAGTATATAGATTGAAACTGCATTAAGGCCAATCATGTCAGATTCGTGAATATCCGTTTCATCAAAATCAGGTTCGCCGTGTGTGGGGATGCCATCGCCTTCGCCTTCATCAGGCCCGGTATACTGAGGATCCGTCGGCCCCACCCCGTCGCGTCCGACATCATCATTTAATGGTTCTTCCGGATCCCACTTCCCATTGTGGTTCAAATCCGTGAATGGTATCCAGTCGTGATCATCATCGATATTGTTGTCCCGACGCTCATCGATCAGGCCGTCAAGGTCGTTATCAATACCGTCGTACGGATTCCCCGGACTTTCCAGGTATGCGTAGCCCAGGTATCCCGTCTTGTAGTTTCCGGGAACTCCGAGACCGCTCGTACACCAAGCGTACGCCATATCCAGCGCCTGCCCGCCGACCTTTGCGCGTGAAAACAGCGCACTGTTTCCGCTATTGTTCGTTCCTCCGATTCCCGGGTCGGAATAGAATCCAAAACAGGTCGAATCATAACTGCGGTCCGAAATATTTACGATGTCGTAATGCCAGAAGACGATATTTTCCGCAAGAACGTGTGACCATTGAAAACCTCTCACTTCAACCCGGCATCCGAGTCCTCCGCGGTTGGAGTCAGATAGCACCGGGAAATAGCTATACGGTGCAAGCGTGAATTTTTTGTCTTGGGCATCGTCCATTACGAAAAATGTTTCAAAATCCGCGTTGATGACTCCGCGGCCAAAGTACCCATACCATTGTCCGTTCCAAGCCGGAGTCAAGGCAAGAGCAGCAGGCCAAACGGCTGGAAAGGTTGCCTTATCAAGATTCATTGCGGGCCGTTTTTCCGATCCAGCAGGAGGAGATGCATTAAAGTATCCCGGCACCGGTTGAAGCACCCATTGTTTGCCTGTTACAGGATCGGTTGAGACTTCTTCTCGGTAGGCGGAGAGTATCGGTGTAATCGTTTGACCATTTCCTGGCGCCATGAACTTGGCTCCGATCAGTAATCCAACGCCATCGAGATACGAATGGTTGGTACCTTTCGGCCAGACGGCTGACGGTTCATTGGGCCAATCGCCCACTTCGCCGTCATTCTTGAAGATCGTCTCCACACGATTTCCATTCATCGTGCCCTGACGTCGATATTGCACATCGCCGAGAGGGTCGTTACGATATGCCTGCGTTCGCGCGTCAACAAAATTACCGGCAATACCGAATCCGAACGCTTTCAATGAATCGGGAGAATTGGGGCTGTTGCTGAGAAACAAAATCCATGCAGAATCAGGCCCTGCAGCCAGAGGAAAGAAATGCAATGTGTCCAAAAACGATCCATTCGGATCGCCGACGAATGCTCTAGGAGGAATCTTAAATGCCCCGATGTTCACTGTGAAATGCGGGTTGCTGAAGGAAATCGAGCTTATTCTCAGCGTATCAGTTCCCGCGTTCGTCAAGAGAATCGTCACTTGGCTCAACGGTGAGATATCACCAACTTGTACGTTTCCGAAATTGACAGTCGACGTGTTCAATTTCAACTGGGGCTGCCCGAAGGAAAACGACAGACCAATGGTAAGAAAAAGCGCGCTGCACAATATTCTTCGAATCATAAAAAGGCTCCTGGTCTCATAACGAATTTCTAAAAGTCGAATGTAATGCCGACTCTCACCTGACGCGGCGCGGCAATGTTCCCGGGATTATTGACGTAATCCTGAATCGAGTTAAGTCCAATGATCCTTCCCGCCAAGTATGTGTACAAATCAATATTTGCTCTTCCACTTGCTGCATCCACCCCGACTTCATTCTTCGTATCGAGGAGATTATACACGAGAGCAAAAAGCGTCGTGTGCACTCCACCGATCGAAAAAGTCTTTTCTGCACGCAAGTCCGTGTTGAATGTTGAAGGCTTCAGACCGCCGTTCTCAAATCGAAGGCCATTCGATACGCGAATATCTTCGGTGTACGGGAATCCCGCACCATATTGAAAAATAATGCCGACATTCCAATCATTCAGGTCTCCCATCGTTAAGGAGAGGTTGAGTGTAGACCGTTGATCCCAGTTGAGAGGCACGACAGTCTTATTGGTTTCCGTTGGCGGCTTCGACTGATTATTGTAGAAGACTTCCATTTTATCAGAGGCATTACCCGAAGCAAGCTGATATGTGTAATCCAGCCTGATCCCATAGAAGTCGGAGAATCGCCGATCAAGAGACAGGACAAATCCTTTAACATTTCCGTAGTCTCGATTGACGTATCTCGCATATTGAAAGCCTTCATAGGTGTCAATGATCTCCATGCCGAGCAAGTTTCGAATGTCGCGATAGTATGTCGTGAACTCCAGACCAACGTTCGAAAATAGAACCTGTTGCAAGCCCACTTCGTACATCACCGTGCGCTGGGCCTCAAGATTGGGATTACCCGCAATGTTCGAGAGAGTACTGCTGGCCGTCACCAGATAGTCTGAGTTTACATACAGATTGTCGAAGCTTGGGATCTGGAAGAAATGGCCATAAGAGAAATGGATGATACCCTGGTCGGTGATGGGGAATGACACGCCTAGCCTCGGGCTAAACTGATTCTTCTTTTTCGCCGCGGTCCAGACATCGGCACCAGGGTTCGTCGGATTCTTCGTTGGGTTTCGAAGGTCCGCAGGATACATTGATGCCGGATCGAAATAATCGTATCGCAATCCAGCATTGATAATGAGATTGTCATATTCGATTTTGTCCTGGACAAACGCAGAGGCTTCGACAGGGTGTTTCAAATAGGATTGATTTCCAGGAGCTCCGAGGTTGGGATACCCGATCACAAACAGAAGTGGATTGCCAGGTTTCGTACTGTCGACAACAGAAGTATTCACGTTGATCATTGATTCGCCGTGACTATATAATTCGTGGCGGCGAAGCTCAACTCCCACAGCGACTTTATGTCTCGCGTCAAGTTGAGAGTTTACGGTCCATTGCGCTATCAGAGATTTGGTATATCTGTCGTATCGATCCGTTTGATTACCGCCTGTGTTGAACGTGTAGCCTGATTGCGGAGATCCGATGCTGGGATCCACATACAAATTGTCGAACGGATTGGCATAGAGATAACCCTTGTAGTTGTACCAGTTATAACCAATTTTGAATGTCTGATAGAAATTCGCGGATGGAGAATGGGTGATTTGAAGAGAATGTATCCAATCCGTCCGATAGTGGTTCATTATACCGTCTGGCGCCCACTCATAGCCGTGGTCGTAATATTTGTTCCAGTTGTTATCCCACATGGCACCATAGGCGATTTTCAGATCGCCGGTCGAGTACGCAAGCTTACCGCTGAACGAACGGCGTTCGGAGGGATTCATTGGGGCATAGGAACCATCCCCTGTGGCGTTGATCACGTACGTCGGATTTCCGTTCGCATCGTAGACGGGAAGACCTTGTGGTGTGATCAACGGATACGTTCGATCTGTGATCCCGTACACTCGTTTGCCGTATAAATAACCGTCGTCGTGGAAGAAACGTCCGGATAGATAAAACGTCATGTGATCTATTTCTGGGACAAAGCCGCTGATATTTCCCTGGATGTTTCTCGTCCTCATTTTGGAAATGCTGCCGATGTTCGGAAAGAGGTCGGAATGTGATGTGACGTAATCGCCAGTGTACGTCGACAGAGAACCATGATAGGACGATGATCCTTCCGGCGTTACAATA
The DNA here is from genome assembly GCA_964579855.1 of uncultured Ignavibacteriaceae bacterium. Taxonomy (GTDB): domain Bacteria; phylum Bacteroidota; class Ignavibacteria; order UBA10030; family UBA10030; genus JADGQA01. The sequence continues at coordinate 7,602 of CAZOIM010000090.1, forward strand.
TTGACCACGCCCGACATCGCCTGTCCATACTCTGCATTGAAGGTTCCGCTGATAACTTCCATTTCACGAATGGAATTATTGTCGATTTGGAAGGCCATAGAACCGTTGTAAGGATCATTGACGGCTACGCCATCGACGAGGTAAGCGACTTCGTCAGAACGTCCACCGCGGAAGTGTCCGCCAACGACGCCTGCTTGGATATTAACGATTTGAAAGATATTTTCCGTCGGAATTCGTTTTAACTCGTCGCTCGAAACGGTTACCGAGGATGAGGTAAGGTCTTTTTGAACGAGCGGTCGCTGGGCAACGATAACAACGTCTTGAGCCTGAACGGCTTCGGATTGCATCGCAGCGTCGACGCGGGTCGTGAGGTCGATCCTCACAAGGATGTTTGAGATTGTCGTTTTTCTGTACCCGATGTAGCTTACGACGACGGTATAGGTACCAGGCGCAATATTATTAATCGTGTAGAACCCGTCCGCATCTGTTGTTGTCCCGATTGTGGTTCCTTCTAACATCACCGTCGCGCCGATCAATGCATCTTTGTTCGCTCCATCTGTCACCCGGCCGGCGATTTTGCCGGTTTGTCCCGCTACGGCACTCGCGGAAATAAACAGGAGGAGAAACAGCAGGCGCAGGAGACTAAATCGCACAACTTTCCACATCATGACTTTGACCTCTCTTTGTTCGTTTCGTATGAATCGAAATCAGTGATGGACACTCAACACGTGAGGCACACCGAAGTGTGCCTCACGCGCAAGAGCATTACTTCAGAAGAACCATCTTGTGAGTGGCGACGAACGAACCCGATTCCAGCCGGTAAAAATAGACGCCGGAGGAGAACGCTCGGTTCACCGAATTGAAGGTTACAGCGTAGCTGCCTATCTGCTGGTAGGTGTTGACCAAATTGGCAACTTCGCGACCAAGAAGATCATAGACCTTCAGGGAAACAATTCCCGCTTTTTCGATGCTGTACTTGATCTGCGTCGAAGGATTGAACGGGTTTGGATAATTCTGTTTCAGTTCGTACGTGTGGGGCAAAGAACTGGTCTGAGTTACGCCCAGTGTTTTGCTGCCGATCCACGTGTACGTCCAGTTGAACATGTCCTGATAGGAATTATCGTTATTGTTGACGGAATAGCACAATTCGCCTTTTCTTGAGTCGGAAGGCTTTGTGGCATCATCACGATCGTTGATTTCAAAGTCTATCGGAATGCGCATGCCATTGAGTGGTGCGAACACCGATGTTCCTTTCAAGGCGGCAATATCAGCAAGAGAAATCTTCGCCTTCACCACGTATCCGGGCGTCAATGCTTTCGTGACCCAGATGTAGTTCGGGTTCTGGCTGCTGCCTCCGGTGGGATGAGCATACATAAGCATGTAACCACCGTTATCGATTTTTAATCGATTCTGTGAAAACCGGAAGTGAACATCTGTTGCGTTAAGTCCGCCGTGGTGCTTTCCTTGCCAGTCGTACAGACCGATGAACATGTCTGGAGCATCCTGCTCCCAATCGTTCGCGGCTGTTGTGTCTGCGACAACGTGGTCGTCTGTTACGTCGAACGCCACGTACAGATAATTGTTGTCGATAGCAACATACACTAACGCTGAACAGTCAGCGTCTCCTGCGAGCGATGTTGAATTCGGTTTGGCGTGAGCCGTGCCTGAATCCATCGACACCCTGAACGGTTTGATCCCGGCATTTTTCCACTCTGCGAGCCCTTCACCAACAACAATGCTTGCTGGAGGGGTCATGGAGATCGTCGGAACTGCTTTTGCCTTTGTCGTAACAGGAGCACTCATTACAGCAACCGGACTGAGGTTACCTGATTGATCCTTGGAGATTACGCCATAATAATAGGTCACCTCCTGATCAATATTAGGAGAACGGAGAGGATGAATAACGTTCGGTGAGGTAAGATTGTACGGCGGGATGTCTTCAACCGTTGAGTCCGTCTGATCTTTCCACGGATGGTTGGCAAAATACACATTGTAGGAGATTCCCGCTTTGTTAGTGACAGGGTTCCAGCTGAACAGGTTCGAATAGTTGCTGCCAATTGCACTGAGACCACTCGCCGAATCCGGCGGTACCAGGTCAAATACGGGGCTTCCGGTCCAGATATCGGTGATTAGAACCTTCTTACCTGATTTTCCCGAGTTCTCGGCCATGAATCCAAATTTGGTGATGGCTGATGAATCGAAATTGGTTGCGCCGTCCTGGACAAGCATTGTGCTTAGTTTGAGCGCATAGGTATGCCACGCACCATCTGCAGTCGGAGTAAACACCACTCCACGCTTTCCATTGGTTGATTCAAATTGAGCTCGTATGTTGCCTGTCCCGGTGTCTGCCTTCATCTTGAATTTCAGACTATCAACCGGCCAACCGCCTGCGAGATTGAAGCTCGGGGAAACGTCTACGCCCCATCCATCCCATGCATCGCCCTGAGTCCATTGAACCGCATTCAATTTGTTGGAAGTACCCATACCTGTGGCAACGGTTGCACTCGCATTGCCCCATGACCAGAGATTTGAAACAACGCCGCTCTGCAGTACTTTTCCATTGAAGAACACCATCGGAACTGCGCGGGCACCACTGCGCATATAGTTGTCGAATGAAACCTCCACCGAATCTGCGGGGAGATTGGCGTTGGGATCCCAACCTGTCGTAACGAGTGTCATGCTCCAACCGATGATCTTGTCCCTGTTAAATTTTTTGTCATTCCACGTGAGGCCGCCCCAGCTCAATGGAGCATAAACGAAACCTTCGCTGTCTGGAACAACGGTTCCGTCAGATGCGCGCTCGATGAGCGGTACCTTGAGGTTAACCCAACCAGATGTGTGAGTCAGAACAGTAAAATTCTCGTAGATCCACTCTTCTTTGTTATCACCCGGAGTCGGTTTGTCAGCGATCTGCAATCGGAAATGGAAATTCTGGGGAACAGAAGCCGGCAATCGCACTTTGATCCACAGGCTTAAGGTGTCACTCAAACTCCAGTCCCACGGAGTTGCGGAATCGGCTAGCGTATGTCCAAATTGCGCAAACGTTCCCCACCCGTGAAGAGCGGCGAGATTTGCGTGCACTTTCCATGAACCAGTGCCTTCGACTTTGTCGACCGTATCAAAAGCAATGTTCCATGTAGTTCCACCTTCTTGCGACATCCAGGTGGTTGAATCACGGCCGACGTTGAAGCTATTAATCGTCACCGGATTGATCGATTGTCCGAATGCGGCAAACGTTGCCACAATAAGGACAGTCAGTGAAGAGAGTACCATCCGCATGTGAAGTTCTCCTTGGATGATTGGTAGGTTAGTTTGCTCTATTGCAAATTGCCATTTTTTGCAATGTGAGCACGGGAATTAGACACAGGTACCACGAGGGGCAATTGTTGTGCCACTGAAAATTGAACTGGACGTTATTGTTTTGAACAAGTTGCGAGGAGGGTTATCAAGTTAATAACTGCAGTTTACCGCATTTGGCAAATCCGGGGCAAACGTCCGAAGAAGTTCGATTCTCAGGAATGAGATTACACGTGCGGATTAAAGTTTCAATCCGAGTTCTTTACACATTCGGTGATAATTGGGAGGTGCGAGACCAAGTTTTTTTGCGGCCTCGGCGTCAGAAGCGGAGTTCTTGCGTACAAATTGGAAGTACTTAAGACGAAAATCCATTTCCATATCCCGTAGAGGCAGAAGTGAGTTTGCGTCGTCGAAGAACACTCCCTCCACTCCGACATGATTTGACGGTCGGGGATGACTAAACAGCACTTCACGAACTACTTCTGGACTAATTGCTGCATCTTGCATCAGAAGCAAACGCTGTATCACATTCTTCAACTCTCTCACATTTCCCGGCCACGGGTACTTCATTAGTAATTGGAAGGCCCCATTCTCAGTGGGGATGACCGGTCTTCCCATTGCAGCGCTTATTTGGTGCACGAAATATTCCCAAAGAACTGGAATGTCCTCGGGTCTTTCACCTAATTGGGGTGTATAGATTGGGACGACATTAAGCCGGTAGAAAAGGTCTTCCCGAAATCGACCAGCGGATATTTCTTTTTGAAGAACCTTGTTTGTTGCCGCTATGATCCGCACATCAACTTTAATTCGTTCAGTCCTTCCAATTTTTTCGATCTCCCCTTCTTGAATGACACGCAACAATTTCACCTGTGCGGGAGGTGGCAGCTCGGAGATTTCATCGAGAAACAGAGTACCGTGATGTGCTGTTTCAATCAAGCCAACCTTTCCAGACGTGGCGCCCGTAAATGCCCCTTGTTCGTATCCGAACAGTTCGCTCTCAATAAGGTCTATTGGAATGCTCCCGCAACTGATGGCAACAAAATTTTCCAATTTCCGTTTGCTCTCATAGTGGATATTTCGAGCAACAAGTTCCTTTCCAGTACCGGACGAACCGGAAATGAGAACCGTTGCATCGCTTGTGGCTACCTGCTTTATTTGTGCCCTGAGTTTTTGCGTTTGAACCGAAATGCCGAGAATCCTCGATTTTATAATCTTTTCATCCAAATCTTTCAGAAGTTTTTCCATAGACTTCGACTGCTCGTGTTCCAATTTTCTTCGCTGGTAGGCGTTAAAGATACTAAGGATAAAATCGGTCGGCTGGTAAATGTAGTCTTCAATATCAGATGGGTATTTTGTGCAATACCAGAATGCCCCAGCCTTTAGTAACCCGTTGGCAAAACCAAAATCGGTGACGTTGATTGTCATCTTAGTCATCACAATAATTTGTACAGACGGCGACACACGTTTGATTGCCCTGATAAGCGGTTCCCCCATGATCCCGCTTGCCAGCTTTAAATCCATGATGACAATGTCGAAGAGGTTTTTGCGCTGTTCAAGGATCTCCAACGCAGAATCTCCATTTGCGACGACATCCTCGATCACGATCTGATCTTCAAAATGCCTTAACGTGTTACGAAGGCGGCGCACATCATATTCTTCATCTTCGATAACCAACGTGTGTATGACTTTCGGAAACAATTGTTGTACACCCATCGCCTACCCTCGATTAGGTATTGTGAATGTGAACTGCGCACCACCCTTCGGAAGATTCTCTGCATCAAGCTTCCACCCGAATCGTTGCGTAACGAGCTCATAGGCAATATAGCAACCGTATCCCCCGTGCTCTTTTCCGCCATTTCCGCCTGAGGTAATGCGTTCGCCAAAGATCTTCTTGACGCCTCTCTCGTCGTAGGACAAAAGTTCCGGCTCCACACCTTTTCCTGTGTCAGAGACAACAATCGTAGACTCGTGTCGATCTGGAAATGATTTCGTTTCAATAGTGATCACATTCCTGTCAACGTCTGCGTGATCGATACTATTCTGAATGATAGGCTCGATCACCTCCCAGAGCGCGTATTCATTAATCGATACGGGCGGAAGAGTCGGGTCGAGTTCAAGAACGAATTCCACCCCCCCGCGGTAGCTTGTGACACGCTTGAAGATGTTGTCTACGATGAAGCGAATTACATCGTTAACATTGGTATGGAACAATGGACCACGAATAGTCTGAATCGGAGGGTCGAACCATTTCATGTCGTAGATAACACGCGCGACAAAGCTTGCGTATTTGTTGATCCGCTCCTTCACGACCCCCATATTCTCCGATGTCATCTCTCGCAAGTCTTCCTTGATGAACCCGCCTATCTTTTCGGCTTTGTGATGTGTATGATATATGCGTTGCGTGAAATGCAATTCATTTTGGATGTTGATTTGATCCGCCAGATGCTTCTTTTGTTCCTCGAAGAGCAAATGTTGAGCTTTGTTCCGCTCGCGTAACGTCCGCGCAGACAAGTAGAGTATCGCTATAAGGCCGACGATGATCAACCCCGAATAGACAATCGCAGTCTGGTCGTAGTACGAAGTCATTTCCTCCGTGAGAAAGGACAAATCGGGCGTAGCGCGCATATATTCCGCCCCGACGAATTCCCCGTGAGGGACAAACGGAACGAAAACGTGAAAAATGCGCTGCTGTTCAAGGTAGGTGAATATTTGTTCCGACCGTTGGAGTGTGTCTTTGATTTGTTGAAAAAGCCGAATCGCGTCCGCATGGACTACATTCGATCCTTTCACCTT
>CAZOIM010000091.1:0-13669 GCA_964579855.1 uncultured Ignavibacteriaceae bacterium
AGTTCCTGGATTCAGACAAAATGTATGTCCTCACCGGATGGGGAGCCGTTTCACACGTCACTGGCGACAGAACTCAAATCACTGCGCTCCAGGAAAGTTCTCGTCACTATTTTCAACGACCGGCCACAAGTGACGTGAGTCTTGATACCAACGCAACAGCTTTGAACGGCTATGCAGCGCGATTTGCATTGAACAAGCAGAAAGGATCGTGGGTCCTCAACACCGCGGTCGGCTTTATCAACCCTGGTTTTGACGTCGATGATCTTGGATTCTTGTGGAGAACCGACATGATCAATTATCATTTTGTCGGAGGGTACAAGTGGACCGACAGGACAGAGTATTACAATAATGTAAAGCTTTACGGGTCGATGTTCGGAACGTACGATTATGCCGGAGATAAAGAATGGCAGGGATATTGGAGCATGTACAGCATGGAGTTCACGAATTTCTACCAGGTTCAACTGAACTATGCTTACAATCCCTATTCCATGGACATCCGGGGTACGCGCGGCGGACCGGCGATCCTGAATCCGGTAGGGTGGGAAATTGATTGGTACGCAGCTTCAGATAGTAGAAAGGCAGTCACTTTGAATTTATTCGGCTACACGTATCACGGTGGTGGCGGATTACAGTTTCAGAGCGAACTGGATGTGGACTTCAAGCCAGTACCGAATATTGAACTCACCATCGGACCCAGCTTCAGCCGAAATCTCTATCAGGCACAGTGGGTTGGCTCCTATGCTGATGCCACAGCACTGGCAACCTTCGGCAATCGGTATGTATTCGCAAATCTCGATCAGAAGACACTCTCGGCCAATATTCGACTCAACTGGACATTTACGCCTCAATTGAGCCTCCAACTATTTGCTCAACCGCTCATCTCATCCGGAGCGTACACGAGTTTCAAGGCGTTCGCCCAACCGCGAACGTTCAACTTTGTGCAGTACGGGAACAACAATTCCACGATCGCGAAGAGTGTTTCTTCGACGGGGGAGATTTCCTACTCCGTAGATGCTGACGGGAACGGACCCTCACCATCATACGATTTTTCAAACCCGGATTTCAATTTCCGATCGTTGCGGGGTAATGCCGTCTTGCGGTGGGAATTCAAGCCGGGGTCGATTGTGTACTTTGTCTGGACGCAGAGCAGATCCGACAACGAGAATTTTGGAGATTTCCAGTTCAACCATTCGCTGGACAGGTTGATCACCGCGCAACCGGACAACATCTTCATGGTAAAATTCACGTACTGGTGGAGTATGTGAGTGATACCTCGATTGCAGATCAACCAGAAGGCCGGACTCGATCCGGCTTTCTATTTTGGCGGGGAACGTAACGAACGATGTGAAGGGAGAGAGCGGCTACATTCGAAGGAACATCTTACCGGGAAGTTGCTTGATAAGCCCCTTAAATTCAAGCGAGAGAAGTGTTACGAGAACGTCCGATGTCGAATCGTCCGAAGAATCGGCGAGGTCATCAATATGGATCGGATCCTTGCTCAGGAGGTCGTAGATTTTCTTTTCAAACATTGTCAACTGCAGAAGCGGCGTTTCTTCTCTTCTTATAGTGCCTTTGTCGAGTCTCAGATTGAGCTCGGCGAGGATATCATCAACGTTCCGCACCAATTTTGCACGTCCTTCCTGAATCAGCTTATTCGGTCCGCAACTTCGCTTCTCGTTGATACTGCCGGGAATTGCAAAAACCTCGCGATCCTGATCGAGTGCAGTTGATGCGGTGATCATTGCGCCCCCATCGTCAGCAGATTCTATCACCAGCGTTCCGAGTGACAGCCCGCTGATAATTCGATTCCTTCTTGGAAAATTGGTTGCATCCGGTTTTGCCCCCATCGGAAATTCGGATATAACGACACCCGCATCAGTAATTTGTTCCATAAGCTTCTTGTTCTCAGGCGGATAGGGAACATCGAGGCCCGATCCGATCACGGCGATGGTCCTTCCGCCGCATTTCAGCGCGGCAGCATGCGCTATGGTGTCGACACCGCGGGCCAATCCACTCACGACGGTAATTCCGAGACGACTGAGATCCTGGCTAAAGCTCTCCGCGATTTGTTGCCCGTACAGCGTAGGGAGCCTGGTGCCGACGATAGCAATAGACTGACGATCCTTTGGACTGAACCTGCCAAGCACGTAAATCAACGCGGGCGGGTCGTAAATTTTCTTTAGAAGATCGGGATAATCTTTGTCCCAGACCGTTACGATCCTCGCCCCAATTCTGTTCAATCGTTTGAGTTGTTCATCCGCAAAGTCCTCGGCGTCCTCGCAATGCGCGATGTTGGAAGCGAGTTTCTTGTCGATGCCGGGGACTTTGATAAGTTCACGGGGAGGAGCCTCAAGCACTTCAGCGGCATTTTCGAAATAAGAGAGGAGAGCGCGGATCTTTGTGGGTCCGATGCGGTGAACGGAGGAGAGACGAAGCAGGTCGCGGACGTTTTGCATGACACGCGCCGTTTCTGGAAAAATCCGAATGCACAACCGCCGTCGGATTGCTGGCGGAATCGTCAGAGGCTAATGGATCTCAACAGACAAGTCATCGACAACCGCTACGACCACCGAATGCACAGGGACGTCCTTCCGTTTGAGCATTTGCTGAGCGCCCGAACCCTCCTGAATGATCAATACTCGGTCACCAACGCCTGCATCGACCTGGTCTATCGCGATGACATCTCTTCCGATGGATTTGCCATCCAGGTCAATTGGCTGGACGATAAGAAGTTTATACTCCCTGAGACTCGCCGTCTTCTGAGTCGCGACGAGAGTACCTGTGACTTTACAGAGGGTCATTGTGGTCGTTTGTGATTGACACGAGTGACGGGCGGTCGATGAAAACTGCTGTTGCGATGGTGGTTACCTGTTATCGTGTAGTAGTATACACATAGATGACTATTGAGGCAAGTCAGGTTGCGAGACCAGTTTGGACTCAAGTAGTCATGCAGCCGGGACTCTCCGGATTTCCTTCGTGAATTCATCCACAAGCTTGTCTGCGGCTTTCTTTTCACGCGCTTCCGCAATAATCCGAACGATCGGTTCCGTGTTTGATTTGCGAAGGTGAACCCACGAGTCGGAAAAATCAATTTTCAATCCGTCGTCCGTATTCACAACGCCGTTGGCAGCATGGCGATCCTTCAAGTAACCGAGAACTCTATCCGGATTGAGCTTGCCGATATCGACCTTTCCCTTCGTGATGAAGTACTGAGGCATGGTTTTCTTGAGTTCAGACACTGTGCCGCCAAAATCTGCAAGATGCTGAAGGGTGAGAACTATGCCGACCATGGCGTCTCTCCCGAAATGAACACTCGAAAGTATGACGCCTCCACTTCCTTCTCCTCCAACGATGGCTCCAATCTCTTTCATTTTCTTGGCAACGTTTATTTCTCCGACGGGTGTTCGCACCGTCGAGAATCCGTGTAACGCGGCGATATCCGCAACGGCCCGCGTCGTCGACAGATTTACCACAACGGATTTTGATTTGGCCTTTCGACTTGATTCCTGATCAAGGACGAATTTGACAGCGTTCGCGATGGTATATTCCTCGCCAAACGGCTCTCCGCGTTCGTCGATCAATACGAGTCTGTCCACGTCCGGATCGACGGCAATTCCAATATCGGCTTTTTCTTTCTTCACACGCCTGCAAAGGTCGGTCAGATTCTCAGGGATAGGTTCTGGAGTATGCGAGAAAATACCGGAGATGTCGCAATTCATTTCGACAACGCTACACCCTAGCTGTTTAAGGAGCTTTGGTACGATCGTGCCGCCCGCCGCGTTAACACAATCGAGCACTACTTTGAATTGACGTTTCTTGATGGACTCCGGTCGAACCGCAGGAATCGACAGAACGGCGGCGATGTGATCGTCGAGAAAACTTTCGAGAGCGTCATAGTTGCCTTGCTTGTCCCAGGGAACATATTCCCGGTTTGACCGATCAGCAATAGCCCACAAGACACTGTTTTCCTGAGCGTCCAGGAAAAGGCCGGTATGCCCAAAGAACTTCAGGCCATTCCACATCATTGGGTTATGGCTCGCAGTGATTGAAATGCCACCTGCCGCTTTCTTCTTTTCCACCGCCAACGCAACCGTCGGCGTTGGGCAAATTCCGAGATCAATCACATCACACCCCATGTTCAGGAGGGTGGACGATACAAGATGCGCAATGCTCCTTCCTGTAATCCTGCCATCGCGACCGATTACAATAGTACCTCGTTTGCAGTATTCGCCGAACACAGATGCGTATTTCACTACAACTTCCGGCGTCAGCGAAGTGCCGACGATACCACGAATTCCGGATATGCTTACCATGAGGGACATGAGGTCACAAAAAAACTGTGGTAATCTAAGAAATGAAGCCGGGAGAAGCAATGAAGCCGGATTCAATTTCTTTTGTTGAAGCCGAGTGCATCAAAGCGTTTCGCTATGATCCGCACGGAGGAGGAAGGGTGCCATCAAAAATTGATCACAAGCGAATCGACGTTGAACGAACCAAACACTCCGAGGCCATTCCGGATATTTGAATAATCCGGCTGATCCGTACGGATGGAAAACTTGTCTTGAAATCCGTTGACGACATTGTAATAATCGTACGCGCTCTCGTCGACCTCGATCAAATAGAATTTCGCCTTCTTAGGGATGATCTTTGCTCCATACTGCGCAGTCAGTTGTGCAAACGTCTGTGCATAGTTGGTTACAGGAAACGCAACGGTCGTCCTCGGGTCGACCAGTCGCTGGAGTTGCGAGAAGACGGGCGTTGTCTGGCCGGATGCATCCTCTCCGTACGAGACCGGAATTTCGATCGATCCGACAAAGGCCGAATCGTTCGAAGGAGTGAAAAAGAAAATGAATCGAAGGAGGAATCCTTTGGTGTTCGATCCGGGAACACACTCGACATCAATTGTACTCGTCGGAAATGATCCCGGATACAACAACGGGCTTTGGTTCGGGATTGCCATGAAGCCGTGTCCTGGGACTGTTGTCGTTGCCGTGACGGTTCCATATCGCGACGCAATCGTCAAGGCATACGTATTGCCTGGTTGCGGCTGGAACGATAGGTTGGTGAACGCGTGCAGCGAAGCTCCCAGGATTGTGTCGTGGAACGCAAAGTTCTGATTGGCGGAGGAAACGGTCACCAAAGCGCTGGTATCAAGTTGTTCTTTTGTGGCGGCGTTTGGATCGAATCCCGGCGGGTTGTAATTGAGATAGAGTCGTACATACTGTGTGTTGCTTTGCGCATTCAACACCGAATAAGTGACAATCCTTTGTTCAAACGGACCTTTTGGACTGAAGGGCTCATTGCAGCCGTTCATCACCAGAAGGCTGGAAATGACTATGACGGTATTTGTTAGTGCTTGTCTCAATGTCTTAGGGAATATCAACATTATGGAAACCGTTTGGCAATTTTACATTGGATTTGAGAAGGTTCAATATTCCACCTCAAGCGTTGCGGTCGGGAAAAAGGGCAGCATGTTCACCTGTCTTCCAGTAGCTCTGTCGAAATAGAAAATATTCTGATGGTTATAGACATTGATAATGTTCAGTCCTGCTCTTGCTTTGATGGACGAAACCTGAAAACGATAGGACAAACCGAGATCGAGTCGTTGGTAGGCAGGAAGCCTGGCCGCATTCTTTGCGCCGAGTGCGATATAGGGAATCCCGGATTCAAACACAAAAGGTTGAAGGTAAAAATTGCTGAGCGAGAGTCGGTCATAATATCCACCGGTCTGCGTGTAGGGAAATCCGCTGCCAAATTCCCACCGGACATTTGCATCAACACCTTCGAACACATGCAGTTCTCCAAGAAGGTTCACGGTGTGCTCTCGATCGTATCGGGGCGGATACGTCAAGCCCAATGAAGTAATAGATGTCCGACTCAACGTATAGGCGCCGTAGAAATCGAAAAACGGTATCGCGTAGCGTATCAAAAATTCGGCACCATAGGCGTTTCCTCGCGCATTGATAAAGTCGGGATCGAGGGCGTCTATCTTATCACGATTGTATACGACGAGAGATCGGTAATCCTTAAAGTAGGATTGAACGTTGAGAGAAAGTTCAGGGAGTATGTTTCCATCGACTCCTATGACATAGTGGTCGGCAATTTCGGGCTTTAACGTCACCGGAATATGTATCCATGTGTCGAACACTGAAACAACGTCATCCTCGTTGTTCACCGTGATAAAATTCTGACTAAATTCACCGAACGAAAGTCGCAACTTCCAGTTATCGACAAGCGAGCGACTGATATTGACGCGGGGTTGGATGTTGTCGGCGCCTCCCCCCTTCATCAAGGATATCGCATCGAGATGAATTCCTCCGTCAAATTGCCACAAACCAATTGTTGCCTGGTATCGAAACCACATCCAGCCTTCTATTTCCAGGTCATCATCTTGTCGCTGGATGCCATAGGTATTCACGATTGAATACTGGATTTCGGGAAAACTCATATCAAATCCGAAATAAAAAAGGTCTTTCGAATCGAGGTACAGTGTGGCATTAGAGCGAAGACCTGTCTCGTGAACCGAGGTGGATGCGGGGGTAACGCTCGTTGAAGTTTTGGAATCACGGGTAGCGTCGAACAACGTTTGATAGGCAACCGCGTCGACATAGACTCTTCCCAATATAAGTCCGCTTGCCGTAAACCCGATGGCCTGATTTCGCCAGGTATAATCGGGCTCGGTGGAAATGCTCGACCGTAAATTGTCCCCCGTAAAGAATCCCTCGATTCCGTACCTCACTTGCCGATCTTCTGTCACTTTCGCCGTCATTTTGACAAAGGCATCGTAAAACGATACTGGTAAATCTTTCTGTAAGAATCGATTGATCGTCGTATTGCTGAAGGATTTTCTTGCATCTGCCAACCAGGTAAAGTTGTCTCCAATCGGACCTTCGAGCTGAAGTTTCGAAGATAGAAAATTGAGATTGCCCCGGCCGGTGATTTCATTGGTATTGCCGTCCTTTGAGTTCAGGCTGACAACCGAGGAGAGTCGGCCGCCATATCCGGGTGGAAATGCACCCGTATAGACCTCCGTATTTCGTACGACGTCGGGATCAAAAATGCTGAAGATACCCAGCGCGTGAAATGGATTGTAGATCTTCATTCCGTCGAGCATGATCAGATTCTGATCGCCACCGCCGCCACGCACGTAGAAGTGCGAGTTAACGTCGCTCGTAGAAACGACTCCCGGCAGAATTTGAATTGCGTGGAATATATCGGGCATGGCAGAGACAGGAACCGCCTGGATTTCTTTCTGGTCCATGGTGTGGATGCTCGTCTGAACGTCGGACACATCGCGTGTCACGCTTCCCGTGACGACCGTCTCAGACACCTTTATCGGCTCTGGAGACAGTCTGATGTTCAGGAGTAGTGGTTCACCAAAACCCACAGACACTCTTTCCGTGCGTTTGAGGTAGCCGACACAGCTCACGACAAGGGTGTATGCGCCAGGCTCAACATTGGGGATTAGGTAGAACCCACTGGTATTTGTAGCCGCTCCTTTGCTGGTTCCTTCAATCAATACGGTTGCGTACGCAATTCGTTCGCCGTTTGAGCTGTCCGTTACCGTTCCACGAATGTCGATGCCTTGTGCGAACAGAAAGGACGAGCTCATGATGGAGAGCAAACCGCAGAGAGTACTGAGCAGGACTGGTTTTGATTTCACAGGCACAATTTACCACACTGATAGGATTTATCCAACTCGTTTAGAACAAATCGTGATGGCAGGGTTTGTCCGTTCAGAAATGAGAAGTCTGACGAACCTTCAACATAACCAGCCTTGAATATATTGCAAGCCCTCATTACCTTGTTGCAAGGAATACGAAGGATTGCTCGCATGCATTTGAGTGTTGACGATAAGAAAGCTCTCCTTCAACTGGCGCGATCATCGATCGAATGTGCCGTCCAGCACAAGTCCCTGCCCGACACTGATCTCTCGCAACAAAATCTTCTTAAGCCTTGCGGGGCATTTGTCACCGTACGCGTGAATGGCGAACTTCGCGGATGTTATGGATATCTGAACGCGTATTATCCACTCGCACAATCGGTGCAGGAGGTTGGTGTCAAGGCGGCTCTTGAAGATCCTCGATTCGACCATGTTATGCCGGAAGAACTTGCGTCCATGGATCTGGAAATCTCTGTTCTCGAGCCTTCAGTGAAAGTTGAACACATTGAGGAAATCGAAGTGGGTGTGCACGGCTTGATCATAGAAACGAGACTGCATCGCGGACTGCTTCTGCCCTCGGTCGCGACAGAATATGGATGGGATAGGGAGCAATTCCTCAATCACACGGCACTCAAAGCAGGACTTTCTCCGGAAGCGTGGAAAGACAAGAAAGTGACAATCTATAAATTTACCGCAGATAAATTCTCTGAATCCGATTTTGTACATCCTGAAGCGATTAATTGATGGCATCTGCAGTTACCTCATCGACAATTCGCCCTCCTGCCGTGGCAGGATCGTTCTATCCGGGTTCTGCGAAGATCCTTGGACGAGACGTTGACGCATTGCTTGATCAGGCCGTCGCGCCCAAAAGTACAGGAACAGTCGTGGCAATCGTGAGTCCGCACGCTGGCTATCGTTACTCCGGGCTGACGGCTGCATATGCATTCAATGCAGCGAAAGGCAGTGTGTATGACGCGGTGGTCATCATCGGGCCCAGCCATCACGAATATTTTGACGGCGTTTCCATTTATCCCGGGGCAAGTTGGCAGACTCCTCTTGGAATTGCCTCGATTGACGACGAATTGAGGTCTGCGATAGTCCGGGAAGAAAAGCGGATATTCCTGTCTGCTGCGGGACATCGTGCAGAGCATTCAGTCGAAGTCCAGATACCGTTCCTCCAGCGGACTCTCGACCATTTTTCGTTTGTTCCGATTGTTATGGGAAATCAGACGATGGAACTCTGCGAAAACCTTGCAGATGCGGTCTTCTCTGCGTGCGCTGGGCGCAACGTGCTTCTCGTTGCGAGCAGTGATCTTTCGCACTATCATCCCTACGACGAGGCGATGTCGCTCGACAGGCGAGTTGTCGAGCTCGTCGAGTCGTACGACCCCGTTCGATTGATGGAACGGCTCGACCGTCGCGAACTGGAAGCTTGCGGTGGAGGGCCGATCGTCGCTGTCATGCTTGCTGCAAGGAAACTCGGTGCAAGCACCGGCCACGTTATTCATTACTGCAACTCGGGAGACGTCACCGGCGAGAAGGATGCTGTTGTGGGGTATTTGTCCGCAGTGCTTACGCGCAAACCATCTGACCTTCCGCAAAGAGTGAATTGAGTGAAGTCTGCCCGACGAGGTTTTTCAATCAGCGTCATTGGTGCGGGCAGCGTTGGCACTGCACTGGCAAGATTGCTTCATCGGTCAGGGAATAAAATCGTTGCAGTCATAAGTAGAAACAAACGCTCTGCAGGCAAGTGCGGCAGATTGGTGTCGTGCCGAAATTGTTCCAACGATATCTCGGTAATTCCTTCCTCCTGCGACCTGGTCATTATCTCCGTACCGGATCAAAAAATACGATCAGTCGCGCAATCGCTCGCAGCGCTCCCTCATCTGCAGTTCAAAAGCCTTTTTGTCTGTCACACTTCCGGTGCAATGACGAGCGATGTACTTGAACCGGTTGCAATGAAAGGTGCGCGAGTGTTCTCATTGCATCCTGTGCAGACGTTCCCGAGACAGAACTCGCCTCACGATCAGATCGTTTCGATGAAAGGAGTCACGTACGGAGTAGAGGGACCCAAAGGCTCCCGCGCTACGGCAAGATTGCTTGTCCGGCAATTGGGCGGAGAAATCCTTTTCATTCCGAAAGAAGCAAAAATTTTGTATCATCTTGCGTGTGTCATCGCATCGAATTATTCGGTAACGCTCGTCGGTGCATTGGAGTCGGTTGCTGCAAAGTTTACTCGAAAGAAGATCCGGCCCTTTAGAAAACTGCTTGAAACAAGCTTGGACAATGCGATACGGATGGGAGCAAAAAAGGCGCTGACCGGCCCCATCGCACGGGGTGACAGCGAGATTGTATCAGAGCATCTCAATGCACTGCAAGACCCTGAGCTGCGAATGCTGTACAAATCCCTTGGGGCATATGCACTCAAGTTGGCGATTGAAGATGAGAGGTTAAAATCCGATGATATTGCCAGGCTTGAGGAATTGTTGGTAACAAAACGATAGGTACCAAAAATGTTCGAGACAATTCTCTATGAATCAAAGAACCGCATCGGCTACGTGACGATCAACCGTCCCGATAAACTGAACGCACTCAACGCCAAAGCGAAAAAGGAATTGAAACAGCTCTTTGAAAGTCTGAAATCGGACGATTCGGTGGATGTTGTCATACTGTCGGGTTACGGGGAAAAAGCATTTGTTGCAGGCACCGACATCAAAGAGTTGACGGAATTGACCATGGAATCCGGTAAGACATTTTCTGCAAACGGGCAGGCCGTTTTGGATGCAATCGAAAATCTCGGCAAACCTGTTATTGCCGCTGTGAATGGATATGCGCTGGGAGGCGGATGCGAGCTCGCGCTTGCCTGCACGATACGCATCGCATCGGAGAATGCCAAGTTCGGCCAACCGGAGGTAAACCTTGGAATCATTCCCGGCTACGGTGGAACGCAGCGTCTTGCCCGGCTCGTCGGAAAAGGCAAAGCGATGGAACTGATCCTGACGGGGGAACAAATCGACGCTCACGAGGCCTATCGGATCGGATTGGTCAATAACGTTGTTCCGATCTCTGAGTTGAAGTCGGCCGCAGAAACATTGGCGCAAACAATATTGGCAAAAGGCCAGGTGGCCGTCCGTTTGTCATTGAAGGCAATTAATATGGCTCACGAAACCAACCTTACCGATGGCCAGGCGCTTGAAGCGAGTCTGTTCGGTGTCTGTTGCAGCTCGGAAGATTTCAAAGAAGGAACAAAGGCATTCCTCGAAAAGCGGAAGCCGGTGTTCAAGAACAAGTAATGTGAAATTGTAGATCTCGAAATTACCAATTCGAAAATTCCCCAATGGCTCAAAACAAAACAAACGTTCCCGATCAGTCCAAAGTGATGGAAAAGATTGTCTCGCTCGCAAAACGACGAGGTTTCATCTTCCAGTCGAGTGAGATCTACGGCGGATTGAACGGCTGCTGGGATTACGGTCCGCTCGGCGTGGAGATGCTGAACAACGTCAAACAACAATGGTGGAAAAGCATGACGTTTCGGGATAATGTGGAAGGACTCGATGCAAGCATACTGATGCATCCCCGGGTTTGGGAAGCCTCCGGCCACGTCGAGAATTTCACCGATCCCATGGTGGACTGCAAGCAATGCAAATCGCGTTACCGTCTCGACATCCTGTTTGAAGAGACCTCCTTGAAAAAGAAAAAAGAGATCCTTCGCGAGCTCTTCCCCGGCGAATTCGACGGTCAGATTAAGGACGAAAAGGTTGTTGAATCGTTTGAGAAGTTTTCTTCGCAGGATGTGAATATTGCAAAACTTGTGCCGCTCCTCGCGTGTCCGAATTGCGGCAACAAAGGAACGTTTACCGATGCGCGTAAATTCAACCTGATGTTTAAGACATTCGTCGGCCCGGTGGAAGATTCATCAAACGTGGTCTATCTGCGGCCTGAAACGGCGCAAGGGATCTTCGTCAATTTTCTGAACGTCCAATCTGCCAGCAGACAGAAAATTCCGTTTGGCATCGCCCAGATCGGAAAGGCATTCCGAAACGAAATCAATACAAAGAATTTCCTGTTCCGCACCCGGGAATTCGAGCAGATGGAGATGCAGTTCTTTGTGAAACCGGGAACAGACGACCAACAGTTTGACTACTGGCGCAATGAACGGATGCAATGGTTCGTCAATCTCGGGATGAGGAAAGAGAAGCTTCACTGGCACCAGCATCCAAAGGACAAGCTGGCCCATTATGCCAAGGATGCGTATGACATCGAATATGAATTTCCTTTTGGCTGGGGGGAAATCGAAGGAGTACACAACCGCACCAACTATGACCTCTCGCGACACGAACAATTTTCGGGCAAGACCATGAAGTACTTTGATGAGGAATCGAAGGAGAAATACACCCCGTTTGTGATCGAGACTTCCGCGGGCGCGAGCAGATCGTTCATGGCGTTCCTCGTCGATTCGTACCGTGAAGAAGAGGCCCCCACTGCCGAAGGAGGAATGGAAGTCCGGACCGTCTTGAAGCTGCATCCAAGCCTTGCCCCGACGAAGATTGCCGTCTTTCCGCTCGTGAACCGCGATGGAATGCCGGAGATCGCGCGCTCGATCGAAACGGACTTGAGAAAGCATTTCCGTGTCTTCTATGATGACAGCGGAGCTGTCGGCCGACGGTACCGCCGACAGGATGAAGTTGGAACACCATTCTGCATCACGGTTGATTCGGAGACGCTCCAAAACAAGACGGTCACGGTGCGCGAACGCGATTCAATGAAACAGGAGAGAATTGGCACCGACCGACTTAATGAGTATTTCTCATCCAAATTCTTCTAATGCGCACCGGATTTACTCATTGCAGATCTGATTCTCACCATCTTTTTTCCTGAGAAGAATGCACAGACGTTCCCCATGGTTCTTCACGCTCCTTTTGATACTACTTCTTCCATCCCATTCTTCGGCACAGTGGGTATCTGATCCTGTTGTCGATCAGAAAATCCAGCGCGGTATCGATTACATCTATAACATTCAATTCACCAAGGCAGACTCCGTCTTTGCGGATGTCGTTCGTTGGAATCCACAGCATCCGGTCGGGTACTTTTTCCAGGCGATGACACAGTGGTGGAGAATCCTCACCAATTTCGATGACGAAACGCAGGATCAACGATTCTATGATGAGCTGGACAAAGTCATTACCCTGTGCGAAGACCGTCTCGACAAGAATCCTGACGATGTGACGGCACTCTTTTTCAAAGGCGGAGCTGTCGGGTTCCGGGGGAGGCTGCGCGCGAACAGGAGCAAATGGGTTGGTGCGGCGAATGACGGTCTGGTTGCGCTCCCGATCGTTCAAAAAGCGTTCAAACTCGACCCGAAGAACTATGATGTTCTTCTTGGTATTGGAATCTACAATTATTATGCTGACGTTATCCCCGACCAATATCCGTTCGTGAAGCCATTTATGGTTTTCTTCCCGGGCGGCGACAGGAAAAAAGGTCTCCAACAGTTGGAGGAGGCTGCTAAACACGCCAAGTACGCGCGGGTGGAGGCCAACTACTTTCTTATGCAGAATTACTTTATGTATGAGAAAGACTTTCCAAAAGCGATGGCGATTGCCATTGAGTTGAACAAGAAATATCCCGAGAATCCTGTGTTTCACCGCTACGTGGGGAGGTGTTACGTCAGCGTTGGTCGTCTCGGGGAAGCGAATGATGTGTTCCTCGATATTGAGAAACGCTACAAGAAGAAACAGATGGGATACGATGACTTTGACGGGAGGGAAGCGTTTTACTATCTGGGAAAATACGATTTCTTAACAGGAAAAATGGGCCCGTCTCTCCAGTATTTGTACAAGTGCGATTCACTGTCTCGGATTGTCGATAAAGATGTGGCCTCGGGGTTCATGTCCCTGACGAACCTTATGATTGGAATGATTTATGACACACAGAATAATCGCTCCGGGGCGATTGATCAATACCAGAAGGTTCTCGACATGAAGGAGTTCGAAAACTCACGGCGGG
>CAZOIM010000092.1:0-10971 GCA_964579855.1 uncultured Ignavibacteriaceae bacterium
ATCGGCGGAACGAAATCACTTACGTCACCACCCAACCGGGCGATTTCCCTCACGATGGTAGAATTCAAATAGGTGTAGCGCTCGCTTGGCATCAGGAACACTGTTTCCAGAGTGCTGTTTAGCTTGCGGTTCGTCAGTGCGAGCTGGAATTCATATTCAAAATCCGAAATGGCACGCAATCCCCGGAGGACTGCGGTAGCATTTCGTTTCTTGGCGTAATTCACAAGCAGTCCTTCGAAGGAATCGACTTCAACTTGTTTGATTCCCTTGACAACTTCCCGGATCATTTCAAGCCGCTCCTTGTCCGAAAACAACGGATTCTTCGAGGAGTTCCTTGCAATCGTGACAATCACGCTGTCGAACACTTTTATTGCCCGCTCGATAATATCGAGGTGTCCGTTGGTGATCGGGTCAAATGTGCCGGGATAGATTGCGATTTTCATAGGATTTGGTCCATTGTCAAATGTCGTGAACAGGGGATTATCGCTGCGTTCTCAGGATAAGAACCGTTGTTTGACCGAAAGGTTTCCTCACCGCTTCGTAATAGCCCTCGTCAATCTCAACCAACGATTCACGGCTATGTTCCATAACGACGTAAGCACTTTCCTTAAGGACACCTGACTGCTGTAACGCAGTCGGAATTGTCCCAATTTTCTCAAGCTTGTAGGGGGGATCTGCGAATGCTAAATCGTATTGTGCTTGTGTATTCTTCAAGTACCAGAAGACATCGGCTTGATACTGTGTGCATTTGTCGTCGCACTGAAGTGCGGTGACGTTCTTCTTCAGGAGTGCAAGCGCATCACGAGAACTGTCCACGAACGTGACGGATGCGGCACCCCTGCTGATGGCTTCGAGCCCAAGACTGCCAGTTCCGGAAAAGAGGTCCAGAATCTTCAGACCGTCGAAGTCGATGCAGTTTGTCAGGATATCAAAGATCGTTTGTTTGGCGCGGTCTGTGGTGGGACGGACCGACAGGTCGCGAGGACCCGCGAGAACTCTGCCGCGATACGTACCGGCGATGATTCTCATTATGCCGAACGGAGCGCAAGTCCGATAGCGGCAGCGAAGCGGTAACTTTCCTGAAGCAGAGGCTTGGACACCTTGCTGGATGTCGGAAGTTTCCGGCACGAATTCATTGCCAGTGTCTGCTTAATCCCCGTTTCGTTGCGGAGTTCGAGGATGAGATTTTGCGGGATGTCTGAACCGTGCAGAAGCAGGGCCGCCGGTGTCTCCTGCACATCCTTTTCTTTCAGGTATTTGAGGTATTCGTGGATCGATTTCTTTACATCGCTGTCCGCGTTGGATCGAAATGAACGGTAGTCACTCATCTCGCCTTTGTACACGAGGCTTGCATCGACATAACCGTATCGCACGCCAAAAAGCACGATCGGATGATCGAGCACTTCGGGGTAATTGAACAGGAGTGTTTTCTCCGTGCTGAACTGATCGATGTCGATAATATTGAGCTTCAGTCTCAAATCCGCCGTGACCTTCTGGATAAAACCAACCGTGCTCTTGCGGACGGATACCATAAAAAGCTCTTTCGGAGCTCCCTTTGCACCACGAAGGGCGTGCGAATCGATAATGAATTCTTTTGGCGAAGTGCCCGGATAGTACTGCTCCATCTCCCATTGGAGATATTCGTTCAGTTCCGGACCCTTGAGCGAGGGATCGGCCGGAATCATGTTGATGAAGACCGGATCCGGTGGCAGGGCATAGGATATGATTCCTGCAAGAAACTTGTTCTCGTTGAGGAGTTCTTTCACTTCCGACACAAACGTGGGAAGCTGGGGGTGGGTTGCACTGAGTTGAGAGCCGACCTGGGACAAGTCGAGAGTAGAATCCCGTTCGGCGAGGCCTGTAAGTTGAACGTGTTTGCCGTGTTCAACTTCGGCAGCCTGGATCCGTCCTTTAAGAAATGAAAGACCAAGATGACGCTGTGTTTTCATAGGTTTGAGGGTAGATTGCTTGGTTGCGGCCCTTATTCGATCGTAATGAACGGCAAAAGCTGGTCAAGTTTTCTCTTGCTGAGTCCTTTAACCTTTCTCAGCTCTCCGACGGATCGGAAAGACCCGACATCGCTGCGATATGCGATGATCCTGTCGGACATGACGTCGCCGATTCCCGGAAGTGTCATCAACTCCTGCTTTGATGCCTTGTTGATGCTGACTTTGCTTGTCGCGGTATCGTCCTCGGCGACCGACTCTTCTGCATTCGATTCAGCGAGAATCGTTTTATCCGCGGTGAGCTCTTCGGCTTCTTTCCGGCTCAGCGCTGCAAAGGCGCTATCCGATGCAGTGTAGTCGAATTTTGGGACAGAGGGAAATGTCTCCTGATACAATCGGATCCCCGCTCCCAACACCACCGTCCCCGAGAGAAACAGGATGACCTTCCGTTCTGTGCTCGTCAATGCGAGCCAATCGCTTAATTTCCGGAACATACGCCCTCCGAATACTTCTGTATGCCGGTTTAACGCAGGCGACGATATATATCATCGCCTGCAAAAGACTACGAAAAAGCGTCTTTCATCTTCTCAAAGAATGACCGACCGCTCGCACGACGTTCTTCCTCTGTCGGCGTCATGTGTTCGGCGGAACCCAATTCCTTCAACAGTTCCTTTTCACGACTTGTCAGTCGTGTCGGCACCCATACGTTGATACGGACAAGCTGATCGCCGCTCCCCCTACCATTGAGATGGGGAATACCGCGGTCACGCATTCTCAGCATACGACCGGAAGGTGTACCGGCATCAATGGTGAGTTTTGCTTTGCCTTTCAAAGTCGGGATTTCAACTTCGCCGCCGAGTGCAGCGACGGGAAAGCTCACAAGATGGTCATAAATAATGTCGTCCCCATTCCGGGTGAAGTACGAATGCGGTTCTTCTTCGATTACAACAAGAAGGTCACCGGACGGTCCGCCTCGTCTGCCTGCATTACCCTGGCCGTGGAGGGGAATATAGTTGCCCTCAGAAACGCCGGCTGGCACATTGACCTTGATCGTCGATTCCCCCTGAACGCGCCCTTCACCGAAGCAGGTCGTGCACGGTTCCTTGATGATACGTCCTTCTCCGTCGCACGACGGGCAGGTGGAGATGTTGACGAATTGGCCGAACATGGAACGTGACACTTGCCGTATTTCTCCGGCTCCGTTGCATTGTGGACAGGTGGTTTTGGTCGATCCTGTTCGGGCGCCGGTCCCGTTACAAACATCGCATTTTTTCTGTTTCCGGACCTTCAGCTTCTTCTCAACGCCCGTCGCAATTTCTTCGAGTGTGAGTGTGAGTTTGATGCGTAGGTCGGACCCCGGAGAACCCTCCTGGCGCGGGCCGCGTCGTCGTGAGCGTTGGTTTCCTCCGAAGACGTCGTCGAAAATGCCGCCGCCGAATATATCGCCGAAATGGGAAAAGATGTCATTGACGTCGGTAAATCCCTGTTGGCCGGCACCCCGCAACCCATCGTGACCGTATTGGTCGTAGCGTTGCCGTTTTTCTGAATCGCTCAGAACCTCGTACGCTTCAGCGGCCTCCTTGAATTTTTCCTCTGACTCTTTATTGCCGGGATTTCGATCCGGATGGAACTTCAGCGCCATTTGGCGGTAAGCTTTTTTGATCTCGTCCGCAGTTGCCGACTTTGAAACGCCAAGTATCTCATAGTAATCTCGTTTGGCCATAGATAAATCTTAGCTCTTTCCCGATTGGGGTTGATTCTCGGAGACTGATTGCTCTGCGTCGGTTGCTGGAGCTTGATCGGCCGGAGATGTTGAAACGATCACTTTCGCGTGTCGAATGACTTTGTCGTGCAGAGTATATCCCTTATCGACTTCTTCAAGAACGGTGTGAGGTGCAATGTCCGCTTTGGGAATTTGTAAAAGCGCATCGTGAAAATCCACGTTGAACTCCTTCCCCACAGTTTCGAAAGACTTGACCCCTCGTTTTTCAAGATTCTTGACAAGTTTCTGATAGATCATTTCGATTCCACGATACAACGATTCGAAATCCTTGCTCGTTTTCGCGGCCTTCAGCGACCGTTCAAAATCATCGAGCACCGGGAGCAGATCTCCGATAAGGCTCTCATTGGCATATTTGACAACAGATGCAATTTCGTTTTCAGCCCGCTTTTTGAAGTTCTCGAATTCTGCGGCTTTCCTGTACATCAGATCTTTGTACAATTCAGCCTGCTTCTCTGCCTCGACGATCCTGGCAGTTGAATCAGAACCTTCAGACGTCGCACCGTTTTCCAACGGGTTTTCGGGCGTTTGCGCCTTCGGTGTTTCGTTAGTTTTCTCTTTCTCTTCTTCCATATCCCTTCTCATTCTCAATCCTGTCAAACTGCTAGAAGTTCTGCAATGACTTTCGCAACGTGGTCAACGAGGGGAATCAGCTTGGAATAATTCATACGGGTTGAACCCATGATTCCGACCCTCCCCGTTACGCCATTGACATTGTACGTCGCGGTCACGAGACTGTAATCCTGTGCCTTTGTTTCTTCATTTTCAGCGCCGATGGTGATGACAAAATCTTTGTTTGGAATGTCGTGTTTTTCCAGCAAATGGACGATAATATCTTCGTTCTCGATCATTTCGATAACGCTGCGGAAATTCTTGGGATCGCCAAATTCGGGATGTTCAATGAGATTTCCCGTACCGGCAATATGGACTTTTTCCCGTTCCTTCGAGTCATCGAAGAGCTGGTCCACGGAATCAACGAAGAGACGAATCAGTCCTGTACGCTCGTCCTTGTAATCGGACATCCGGTCGACAAACGTGTCGCGGATTTCCCGAAGGGTAAGCCCGGACAGACGTTCATTGAGAATCCGGCTGACCTGATCGAGCACATCTTTCTTCAACTCCATCCCCACTTCGAGCATGATGGTTCGGATGATACCCGATTGGATCGATATCAGCACCAGCATCTTCGAAGTCGAAACCTGCATCAGTTCCAACTTGTGAAATATTCCGGTACCGAGATGGGGCGATGTGACGATACTGAGTTGATTGGAAATCTTGCCGAGCAATCTTGAGGTATCCCTCAGAAGCTCCTCGGCGTCGATCGCCTTGTCCAGATGCTCTCGGATGATCAGTTTTTCCTTGTCGGAAATCTTTTCCAATTCCATCAAGAAATCGACATAGTACCGGTACCCCATGTCCGTTGGGACACGGCCTGCCGAGGTGTGAGGTTGAGACAGAAATCCAGATTCTTCGAGGTCGGACATCACATTGCGAATTGTCGCAGGACTCAGAAGCGATTCGAAATGCTTCGAAATGTATCGCGACCCGACCGGGATGGCCGTAACTATATAGTTATGAACCACGTGCCGCAGAACGCTCTGCTCACGGTCGCTTAGGTTTTCTGTCAATTTTGTTGAGGAAATCATCAATAAAATCCCATTAAATCATTACAAAATACGCATTAATGGCGCGTTTGTCAAGAATCGGTCTCTTGATCAATGATGTCACACTCTTTCGACCTCTGCCTCAGTGAGATGACGATTGCCCTGGGGACCGACGTGGTAAATCAGGAGAGGCATCGCCAAATGATGATCGTCCTCGCTTCTGTTCATAGCTTTGCGCGAATAGTTATCACAAGAACAAAACACGTGACGACGAGAAGGAGTTTCCCAATCGCAACGCTGACAGGTTCGCTTTATCCCCGGATCAAGCTTTGCATCGCCTCATTTTTCTTGTTATCTTCATGCGCCCATGAAAGCAAAACTCGCCCTGGAAGATGGAACCGTGTTCACCGGAGAAGCATTTGGTGCAGAGACCGAAGTGACGGGCGAAGTTGTTTTCAATACGAGCATGACCGGCTACCAGGAAATCCTCACCGACCCGTCCTACGCCGGACAGATCGTCACCATGACCTACCCTTTGATCGGCAATTACGGTGTCAACCCGGAAGATCTTGAATCAGTCCGGCCGCAGGTTGCCGGATTTGTCGTTAAGGAGTACTTTGATTTCTACAGCAACTTCCGAGCGACAAGCAGCCTTGGGGATTGGCTTGCGCAGCACAATATCACGGGCATCCAGGGGATAGACACCAGAATGCTCACCAAGATAATTCGCACCACGGGTGCAATGCGGGGTGTCATTTCCACTGTGGAGTTGGACGATGACCTGCTCGTGGCAAAAGCGCAGAAATCACCCGCGATGACCGGCCTCGATCTTGCGACAACCGTCACCACAAAGGAAACCTATACCTGGGACGAAATTGACCGGACTCCGTTTGCTCTTCCCCCAACGCTGAAACCGCGCGTCAACGGAAAACGCTGGAATGTTATTGTTTATGATTACGGAGTGAAACAGAACATCCTCCGGCGGCTTACCGCGTACGGGTGCAAACTGACCGTCGTGCCATCCACCTATTCGGCCGAACAAATCCTCGCCATGAACCCGGATGGGATTTTCCTTTCGAACGGTCCCGGCGATCCTGCAGCCGTTCGCTATGCCATCAATAACATTAAGATGCTGTTGGGAAAAAAGCCCATCTTTGGCATATGCCTCGGTCATCAATTGTTGGCATTGGCGTTGGGGGGAAAGACGTTTAAACTGAAATTCGGTCACCGCGGAGCCAACCATCCCGTGAAGAATTTGATGAACAATGAAATCGAAATCACCTCGCAGAATCACGGCTTTGCCGTCGACCCACAATCGCTGGACCCTGCAAAAATTGAGATTACGCACGTCAACCTCAATGATGGAACCAACGAGGGATTCCGACACCGCGAGCTCCCCATCTTCTCAGTCCAATATCACCCCGAAGCCTCACCCGGTCCCCACGACAGCGATTATCTCTTTTCGACCTTCATGGAATTGATGGAACGGGCGAGCGTTGGAGAAGGGAAGGAATGGCCTAAAGAAGAAAGCAGGAACTAAACGTACGCCGCATCTCCTGAAGATCAAAGCCCAGCCTCAAACTATACGTTCGATTTGAAGCCGGGCTTTTGAGTTTACGGAGATCAAATCAGATTACTACTTCGCTTTCGCTGCTTCGACTTTGAAGCTCAATTCCTTCAAAACATTCCCCCCAGCGTCCGTTACGGTGACAGTCCAATCACCCGCAGTGTACAGAGTCTTGTAGGACCATGTCCTCCAGGTACTTGCGCCCACATTAAGTTTGGATGGATAGGACTGATCCCCCGATTTCCACGTCACTGTAATGGAGTCGGCGGGCCCTCCGTGGATTCTCATCCACAAATACGCCTTATCGTTGACAGTAAAGCTTGTCGTGGTATCGACGAGACGTTTGTTCTGGATGTCTTTGCCGAGTCTCGATTCGGTCACTTTCAGACCTTTTGAATCCTTTTCCTGGGCGGGCAGCAGGGCCGGAACAAGAAAGACAAGAATGAGCGACAACCCCATCAAAGATTTTTTCATTGGATCCTCCTTATATGATGGACAGTGGACAAGCAGAAACTTAGAGAAGCCCATTTACAAAGTCAAGTCCTCGCCCGTTGCATCAAACGACCGATACACCTTCAACGGGCTTCTTGAGCCTTCAGTGCTCCGCTGACAATTCCCCGGCGACCTCTTCAACTCGGGTCCAAACCCTTAACAAGTTCTCACCGCAAATCTTCTTGATATCATTGTCGGAATATCCCGCCTTCAGCAATTCATAAATCAAGTTTGGATATTTTGACACATCCTCCAAACCTGTCGGTAGGGAGTCGCCGACACCGTCGAAATCCGATCCGATTCCGACGTGGTCGATGCCAACCAGCTTCACCACGTGATCGATATGTGCGACGACATCCTTGATGTCTGCATGAACCAAAGGATGCTCTTTCCAATACTTCTTGGAGTATTCCTGCGCCAATGAATCCCGGTCGGTCATGTTGTGTGCTCTCAGGTACTCACTAATAGCCTTTCGGCTTGCCGCTTCTGCGTCCCGATACGTCTGACTGAGAAAATCCGAACCGAAATTTATTTGGATGACGCCGCCGTTCTTTGCCAGGAGCTTGATCATTTCGTCCGACATGTTGCGCTCGAAGCCGCGTGTAAAGAAACGACACGAGGAGTGCGATGCGATCACAGGTGCCTTCGATAGGGCGGCGGCTTGGAAGAACGCGTCGTCGGAAATATGCGACACGTCTACCATAATGCCTGCGCGATTAAGCTGGAGCACGAGTTTCTTGCCAAATGGGCTGAGCCCGTGCCAGGTGTGCGTGGTATCATAGGAGGAATCGGAGATGTGGTTATCCAAGGCGTGAGTTAGCGTGACATAACGGATTCCGCGCTTTTGGAAATGCTCGACATCCCGCTCATTCTCAAGAGGAGCACCATTTTCAAGCCCCATACAGAGACTGATCTTGCCCGTCTTGAATACACGTACAACATCGGCCGGAGATGTTGCAAGCGCAAACTTGTCGGGCCAGTCTTTCACAAATTTCTCTACCATATCGATCAACATATCCGCAGATTTCTGCGCCGTACCCGCCTTCTCCTCTTCCGGAGGGATAAAGATGGACATAAACGGTGCGTTCAATCCGCCTTCGATTGCCCGCGGGTAATCGAACTCGCCGTCGTTGGTGCGAAGAGAAATATCCTGCCAGTGTTCGCGCAAATGTTCCGGAACGTCGATGTGCGTATCGACAAGAATGAATTCCTTCGACAGTTTTTCCGCTTTTAACCGCAAGGAATCAGGTGAAGTTTTGCCGTGTGCAACCGTCCAAACAGACAAGGTGAAGATCAACGTTGTGCGAGCCAATGAGCGCATGGTTAGTCCGGTAAATGATGGGAAAAGCTGATGGGAGAATACATGTAAGGGATTGTTCAACAGAAAAAATGTAACACGGTGGCGGATGAAATGCAAGACCAGTTAAGCGGACGAATGGAACTCCTCAACGTAGTTCATGCGCAAGACGAGATTGTCCATCTGAACGAAATAGCAATAGTGCAGAAAGTGCGCAGATAATGAACAGCCCGGTCCAAAGTGTTGTAGGACCAAACTTCTCGAAAATGGTCGTGCCCAGCCACGGTCCGATCGCGAAACTCATGTTGGCTACCATTTGATAGGTACCCATGTAGGCACCTTGTCGATGGGCCGGGGCCAGATCACCGACGTACGCGGATGCTCCGGGAAGGAATATCATCTCTCCGAAAGTCCAAATTACTACTGTGCCTGCAACAGTCCAGAATCCGGTCGCGAATGCCATTGCACCGAATCCAGCGCCAACCAGGAGCGCGCCCAACGTCAGGACATTTCGGTGCGACCACTTTGCCATTGCGAGGTTGAGAGGTATTTCCACGAGGACTATCAGGACCGTGTTGAACGAGAAGAGAAACCCGAACGCGGATGCCGGTTGATGAAGGACTTCAAAGAATACAAGCGGCACCGTGGAAGAATGCTGAAAGAATGTGATAAACACAGGAAGAATGATGAGAAGAAAATAGACCAGGCGTCGATCTTTCCAGACGGCCTTTGTCGGCGTTTTAGTGTCTGTCTCCTGCTGAGTTTGATCAAGGTGCACGGAGATTTTGCGGTTCCCCATAGCCACCGATACAAGGATAGCCGCCATGAGCGACGTGGCTCCATCGACCCAAAATATCAAGGGGTAGGAATACATCAGGAGAAATCCGCCGAATGCAGGACCGATGCTCATGCCGAGATTGATGGCGAGACGGTTGACGGAGAAAGCGCTTCTCCGACGCTCCGACGGAACAACACTCGTAATGACAGCAAGTGACGCCGGCCGAAAGGCCTCACCGGTTACTGCCCAAAGAACGGTTCCAACGATGATCCACGGAAACGTTGACGCAAGTGGGAAAAGGATCAGCGCAATCCCTGAAAAGAACAGCGATAGTTTCATTACCCGCACAGGACCGACTGTATCGCTTAGTCGGCCGGCAAACGGAGAGGTGCATAGGCCGCTAAAGCCATAAATGGATAATACGAACCCCGCTTCGCTCGGCGAAAAACCGCGGGCAGAGGTAAGGTAAATGACGAGGAACGGCAATCCCATCATCCCCATCCTGTTGACGAGGTTGGTGGCAAACAGAATCCAGACCTCTTTTGGAAGTGATCCGATGCCTCGCCAGGGATTCATACGTGCGCCGATTGTGGAATTGCAGGTTTGGAAAGGAAAAGAATAGAAGAAAGAAGGAAGATAAGCAACGAGGAAGTGCTCTCTCATCGTTACCCGAGAAGAAACTGATTTCCATCAGCTCATTTGTCAACGGCATACAGTTTCCCAATTCCTTGACGTTCAGAAACCGACGAAGGTTGATTAATGTACTCGAATCGCAACAATGTTCGAACTCTGCCGTAGACTTGACTTCATTTGTATCAACCCAGTCAGGAAAAACCCCTCGAATTTACCTCAAAATGGCAATTGGCGAATTTCCAGGAGGGCACGGAAGCTATGAGTTTTAAACGCCATTTCGTAATTTGATCAATCCGAACACCCTGAGAACAACTATTGTTACCCTTCTTCTTGATCAAGAACCATCTCACCATCACATCACTAAAGGAGTCCGCATGAAAGTCAGATTGGCTATCGTGTTGTGCTTTGCCATCGCTTCGATCGGCTTCGCCCAGCAGATTTTTTCTGCTAATGAAGCCGAAGAAACAAGGAACAGGTCCTACCACGTCCTTCACTATAACATTGAGGTGGTTCTTCACGACCTCACAAAATCGTTGGACGGGAAAGTAACCACCACCCTCGTTCCATTATTACCCTCACTCCAAACCGTGGTGTTCGATGCCGGCGATATGAAGATTAAACGTGTGACAGATGGTGCAGGAAAAGAATTGAAATATATTTCAACGGCGGAGTCTTTATCCATCGACCTTGGACACGCATACTCAAATAATGAGAAAATCACGGTGTCCGTGGATTACTCCTGCACGCCTAAGCAAGGACTCACCTTCAACAATACCGATCTGAAAATACCAGGCAAGCGGCCGCAAATCTGGTCCCAGGGCGAGGAAACAACAAACCACTACTGGTTCCCGTGCTATGACTATCCGAATGACAA
>CAZOIM010000092.1:11071-13662 GCA_964579855.1 uncultured Ignavibacteriaceae bacterium
GCGAGCTTCAAGGAAACTGCGGACATGATCCGGTTCTTCAACAAGACAATCGGCGTGGACTTTCCGTGGGACAAATATGCACAAATCATTCTGCAGGATCACTTCGGAGGAATGGAAAATGTGTCTGCAACCACACTTGCTGACGGATGGGCTGTGCCGGATTCACGTTGGCGAATCGATAATCCATCCACGAGCCTTATTGCCCACGAACTTGCCCACCAGTGGTTCGGCGATCTGGTAACGTGCCGGAATTTCCGCGATATGTGGCTCAACGAAAGTTTCGCCAGCTACTACGATCCTCTGTTCATTCGTTCTCAACAAGGTGAACAGGAGTTTGAATACACCTTGTTTCAAAACCAGGGGGCCGGTGTCCGGATCGACACGACAAGGGGACGCAAGCCCGTCGTAAGTCCAAATTCCTACGGCGACAATGTTTATCCAAGAGGATCCGCAATCCTGCACATGCTGCGGTTCGTGCTTGGCGACGATATGTATCAACGGTCGATTAAGTCCTACGTAATGCAGCACAAGTTCCAGCCCGTGGAAACCAACGATCTCAAGATGGCAATCGAAGAAGAGACCGGGCAGAATTTACAGTGGTTCTTCGATGAATGGTTGTACAAGGCAGGTCACCCCGTGTTCGACGTTTCTTACCAGTGGGACGAGCCGTCCAAGCAAGTTCTGTTGAGTGTCAGGCAAACCCAGAAGATGGACAGTCTCACGGGAGTCTTTAAGATGCCGGTCGATGTGGAAATCACAACAGCCTCCGGATCCGCAACGCAGAGGATAGATGTTCTGGTGAAAGACTCGACGTACGCCCTTTCATCTTCAGAAAAACCGCTCCTTGTCATCTTCGACAAAGGGAACAAATTGATCAAAGAACTCAACTTTGACAAGTCGTTCGAGGAGTGGACGTACCAGGCATTGCATGCCCCGAGTCTGGTGGACAGGATTCTGGCGATCCAAGCTGTGTGCAAGCGACAACACGATGGGAATGTCACCATGATTTTAAACGATCGTATGCAACACGACCCCTTCTGGGGTGTCCGTCGGGAGGCTGTCACCAGGGCTACTCAATTGGCGTCAGGTTCGGACTCTCTTGCAGCACTGTTGAAACAAGCTCTCCTCGTTGCATCAAAGGACATTCGCGCCGAGGTGCGCACGAGCGCAATTCGTGCTCTCCAATATTACAAAGGCTATGACGTCTTGGGGATTTTGAGGGGGTCACTCGATGACCCGAGCTATGCGGTCATCAGCAGTGCATTGACGTCTCTCGCAAAGGTCGATTCTGCGATAGCGCTGCCAATCGTCAAAGAACATCTCTCTTATCGCTCGCATCAGAACAGGGTGGCAGCCACGGCACTCACTGCCCTTGGCTCGCTCGACTCGACATATGCAGTAACGTTTGCCTGCAACAATCTCGGTCTGGACAAGGAAACTGTTATGCGGTTCAGCGCGCTCAGCGTCATTCGGCGTTACGGCAAAGGCAGGTCGGATGCCATTGCAGCATTGAAGGATGCTGCCGGAGACCCGATTCACGCCGGCGTGAAGTATTTTGCCATACAGGCGCTCGGGGAAATCGGAGACGATTCAGTACTTCCCACTCTCGAAGTCGTTTCGAAAGACCCGAATGAGCAATTCAGTACGGTGGCCAAGACGAGTATAGAGAAGATCAAGAAGCGGATGGAGGAAAAGAAGTAACGAATTCAGGTTGGCTCACTTGAAGAACGATAAGGCCGGATGATGAATCCGGCCTTTTTTTGTCGGCGGAATGAAGCGTGGGCAGGCGACGATATATATCGTCGCCCGCGGGATCGCGGCAAATACATAATGCCATCGTCCTTTGGGCAACACATATCGCACATTTCTCAATACAGACGCAGACTCGGGGAACACAAATGCATCACCAATTCATTTGTTTTTTTGGCTCTTCCTTCATGATTTCATGGCACCGTTGTTGTCATCGTAGACAACAGACAGCATCCAAGGAGGTCACCATGAAAATCCTCAACATTCTTCCCTTCGCGTTCGCAATAATGATATTTTCGGGATGCTATACGCAATTAGTGGTGGAAGATGACGATCCGTGGTCAACATCCGATCAGCCGGAATACCCAGCAGCTCCCGAGCCTATCGTCATTTATGTTCCGGAACCTTATCCGGTGTATGTGCCAAGTCCAAGGCCGATAATACCCCCAGGAAATCAGAATCCGATAGCGACGCCGCCTGCGCCCCCAGCGCAGAGACCAACCGGAGTTCAGAGACCTAGGCCCGAGGTGCCACAACAGAACAAAAATTCTGGCGCAACCCGAAGCGCCGATCAGAACGGTTTGTCCCAGAATTCTCAGGCAGGTTCACAGATTGCGGTTCCGACCCGGGGCAACTCTGATGCCCAATCACCATCGCCACAACCAATCTCTCAGAACAATTCAACTACTGGACGAAGACGATAGTTCTATCGCAGGATAGATACTTCAAAAAGAAAGGCCGGATGATGAATCCGGCCTTCGCTTTTTACTCGACAGAATGGAATTTTCTTATTCCAAAAGCTTGGCCGCCGTCAATGCCTGAATCGCTGCGTGCTGATAGAT
>CAZOIM010000093.1:0-13652 GCA_964579855.1 uncultured Ignavibacteriaceae bacterium
ATGCGCTCCAATTGGCGTTCAAACAACTGCCATCAATTGATCATGAGCACCGAGTATTTCTTCATTCCCGGCAAGTAGTTTGTAATCGACATTCAAATTCGCTAACATAGATATGCGATTTCAAGGATAAACCATCGATAGTAATTCCAAAGTCATCGAACTGGCACTGGAATCGGGCAGGATCAAAGAGTTTTCAAACAGATGATCGACATATCCAAAATTACTGAATATTTGTACGTGGGCTCGCGAGTCGGGGAGGAGCATGCCGATGAACTTAAGGTGCTCAATTTTAATCTGATCATCTCCATGATCGGTCAGATGCCACCTGACGAAATCTATACCCTTCCCCCCTTTAAGACACTATGGATTAGGACGTACGACACATTCTTTACACCCATCCCAATCAAGAAATTGCTGGTGGGGGTCGAGGCAGCCTTGCCTGTTATTCAAAACAACGGCAAGGTTTTGGTGTTTTGCATGCAGGGCAAGCGTCGAAGCGTAGCCATGGCAGCCGCCATCCTTATCAGTATGGGAATTAGCAGCGGACAGGCCATCGACTTATTGACTACCGCTCGTGAGGTCGCCGATCCCCGAAGGTGGTATATCCGAAGGCAAATCAAAGCCTTTGAAATGCACTGGAAGAAGAAACAATTGCCATGAAAAAGACGATAAAGACAATTCGTATCATTATTAATCCAGCCTCCGGAACCGAGGAATCTATACTGCCCATCATCAATACTTCCCTGAAAGAAGCTGGCATCAGGTGGGAAGCCTCCATCACCCACGAACCGGGCGATGCGATTCGGTATGCGAAGGTTGCCGCAAAAGAACGAATCGACGCTCTCGCTGTGTATGGCGGCGACGGGACTGTGATGGAAGCGATCAGCGGGCTGATGGGATCACACCTTCCTTTGGCTATTTTACCCGGAGGTTCCGCAAACGTCATGGCGACCGAACTCGGCATACCAAACGACCTTAAAGAAGCTTGCAAGCTCTTGAGTCAAAGCCCGATCAAAACGAAATCCATCGATGTGGGTCAATTCGACAAGCACTATTTCATCTCGGGGATAAGCCTGGGCTTTGGCGCTGATTTGGTGAAGGGTGCAGATCGTGCGACGAAAAATAGGTTCGGCATTTTTGCCTATTTTCTTTCGGCGATGGCGTCTCTGACAAAAGCGAAGAAGGCAACCTACCATTTAACGATCGACGGACTCGAACGCGAAGTCCGGGGATTAACGTGTATTATTGCAAACACCGGGAATATTGGATTTAGCAGCATATCGTTCGACAAGCACATTGATGTCAGCGATGGATTCCTGGATGTTGTTGTGCTGCGGAAAGCCAATCTCAGCCTGCTCAAGCTTATCGCAATCACTTTGCTCAAACGCGAACGGCCGGAGAACTTGGAGCTGGTGGAGCATTGGCAAGGCAAAGATATCAGCGTCTCCGCAAGCCCCAAACAAACGGTTCAGTGTGATGGCGAAGTATTGGACAACAGTCCTCTTCATATCACGATCGTCCCAGCGGCGATCAATGTAGTCGTTCCCAAATGAAAGAGGGAAGCTCTTGAAGAAACGCCTTGCAGCCTTTTATGTAGTAGTCCTCGTGGGCATTATTGGATTGACGATCTATGTCGAGGATTATCCGCTCTCCAACTTTGATCTCCATACAACTCAGGAACTTCAGGAACAAAGGGCTTGGGATCCTACGCTCCTGATGGAACTCATCAGTGTTTTCGGTAGTGGGGCAGGCGCTTCTCTTTCGATCGTCATTGCTTCATCGCTCTTCTTCCTGACCAAGCGACGGCGGGAAGCGTACTTTACACTCGCCGTCATCATTCCCGATCTCTTCAATATGTTGATCAAGATATTGATCCATCGTCCGAGGCCAACATTGGAGGATGCCAGGATACTCTTGAAATTCAGCCAAACTGGTTTTCCCAGCGGGCACGTTGTTCATTATGTTGTATTTTTTGGTTTTCTCTTAAGCGTCATGATCTTGGATAAGAGTATACCCTCATTGTGGAGAATTGTTATCGGCATCCTCTCCATTTTCCTGATATTCATGGTTTCAATCTCCCGGGTTTATCTCGGCGCTCATTGGGCTACGGATGTGATAGGGGGATATCTTTTCGGGTTCCTCTACCTGGGAATATTCCTGAGATTCTATCTCAAAGACGCCAAGTTCAAACATCCATAGCCTGCGTGCTTTCAGCAGAGAATTTGAAAAAAACGTTTCTGTCTCATCGGAACTGCACCTGTCGAATTCTCAACTTCGCTCCGTTGAATTTGCAGAATTACTTCCGTTGGAAGGGTCAAAGATTAAGAAGAGGACAGCAGCTACGACGACTCAATGTATTGCTGGGATCAGGACCGTGATGTCAATCGAACGGTTGCCCGAAATGTTTCCTCGAAGAGTTGTTTCTTGCGATCTGCGCCCCACAGTTCAAGTTCGATGGGACGGCGGCCCCTCCGTTGCAACGTAATACTCACTTTTTTTCCCGATACTCTACACCGTAGGTCTCTGATCGCAGAGGAATGAGTACGATCGAGGCCGTCGGCGATTCTGAGTATCGATGCGAGCTTGCAGACAATCTTCTGATCATCGGGGTTCAACCTGCGATAGCCCTCGTGTTTGATCTTCGGATGGCTCTTTCGGTGGTAGCGAGCGACATTTGCGATGATTTCTTTTTCGTTCTCTGTAAATCCCAGCAACTCGGAATTGCGGATCAGGTAGTAGGAATGCCGGTGGTGCTGGGCGTGTGAAACGAAGAGGCCGATTTCGTGCAACAGCGCTGCCGCCTCAAGATATTCCCTTTCCTGAAACCCCAATTTGTGCAGAGCGATTGTTTGATCGAAGATTCTCAATGCGAGTTTTGCGACTTGCTGCGAATGCCCTTTTTCGAAATGCAGGCTCTCTGCAAGATGCCGAACATTCGAGTAGCGGAGATCATCGAGATGATTGGAACGTTTTTTGCGATGGAGTTTCTCGATCGTGTCGAGGATGATTCCCTCGCGCAGCGCGAATTCCGATACAGTCATCCTCTTGATGCCCAGTTCCTGAAAGATCTGTTCCAGTATGATAGCACCCGCAACAATGATATCTGCCCGTGCGGGGTCCAATCCATCAATTTTTACACGGTCCTCCGGACGTTCCGCCCCGAGTATGCTTTCCACCGTTTCGAACAATTCATCCCGGGAGAAGGTGAAATTATTCAGAGAACTGTCCTCATCTTCGTCGCGGTGACGTCGGATGATACCGGCGATATTCATGATCGTTCCGGATGTTCCGACAACCACATCGTAGTGTTCCTTTTTGACCGAGCGACGGATGGGGTTGAGCATACCCCGGACATATTTTTGGCATTCCCGGATTGACTTCGCCGACGTCTTTTTTCCTTCAAAGAAGCGCTGGGTCAATCGGACAGCACCAATTTTCAGACTATTGCTGTAGAGAATTCTCCGATGGTGTCCGACCAGGAATTCCGTACTTCCACCCCCGATATCAACCATCAAATGCGTTTTCTTGAACACCGGCAGGGCCTGGAGAACGCCCAGGTGAATGAGCCGAGCCTCTTCAAATCCGGATGCTATTTCGAGACTAATTCCGGTTTCGGATCTGACGCGGCGGATGAACTCATCCTGGTTCAGCGCCTCTCGAACGGCACTTGTTGCCACTGCACGAATGGGTGCACGGAGGGAATCGGCGATGATTTGAAACCGATGGAGTGTCTGAAGAGCCCGGTCCATGGCGCCTTCAGAAAGGTATTTCATGTCGGTGGAGCCGGAGCCAAGACGTACCATTTCCTTTTCCCGGTCGAGCACTTTGAACCGACCGGAATCGGGAATTGCTTCTGCGATAACCAAATGGATGGAATTGGTTCCGACGTCAATTGCGGCGAGGTTTTTCTTCTGTGTCTCCATCTTCCAATACTGCGAGAATTCCCTGTTTCAGGGTGCGGTTGATTTCTTCGAAACTTTTTGAAGCATCGACAACTTGAAATCCGAATTCCGATGTCATCTTGTCGAATTCCTTCAGCAAGGCCTTTTGGTACTCGATGAAGCTGTCGTAGACATCTTCACCGAGATGCAAGTCCATGCCGGATTCCCAGTAGTCCATACCTTCGCCGGATTGGTCTTCCCAGTATCGTCGATTCAGGTTTTGACTGTTGATCACACGGGGTATGAGATTCTCGATACTGATATTCATGTAAAAGACTGCATCCGGCTCGAGCGCGAATCCAAACACTTTCCTAATCCACTGGCGATCTGCGCCCCGTACGGCCGAGCGTGCAAACGCTGTATAGCTATAGCGGTCTGCAAGCACTACGAATCCTGACCTGAGAGCAGGGATGATTTCGTGTTCGAGACGGTCCGCGAAATCGGCAGCGTATAACAAATTGTAAGTATTGACGTTGAGGGTGTGCCCTGATTTCGCCTCATCAATGGCCTTTCCCATCAGAGGCGATCGCGTCCAGCCGGTAGTCGCCACACCGAAGCCTTTTATTTCGAGCCACTTTCTCAAGTCCTCGATCTGGGTAGAGCGACCGACTCCATCAGTCCCTTCGATAACGATGAGTTTACCGCTGATGTCACTCGATTCGACGTAGGGTAGTCCAAACCCGGAAAACATCTTTTTCTTAGGCGACATAGACGTTCTCCTTCTTCTGCAGGTAGGGGGCGGGCTTATATTCCTTCAGTTTATCCTTCACAATTTCCCTGATTTGCTCCTGTTGTTTTCGTATCGATTGAGTCGCGTCGATGACCGTCAAATGGTATTCCTCGGCGATTCTGTCATACTCTTCCAGTATTTTTGATTGG
Organism: uncultured Ignavibacteriaceae bacterium; assembly: GCA_964579855.1. Lineage (GTDB taxonomy): Bacteria > Bacteroidota > Ignavibacteria > UBA10030 > UBA10030 > JADGQA01. The sequence goes on from CAZOIM010000093.1 coordinate 4,821, forward strand.
AAGAGGCGAAAACTTTCGCGGGGATCCTCGCTCAATCCTAGATCCATCCCGGCCTCGTGAAACTTCAGCTCGACGCGTCCATTCAGGATTCGTTTGAGCGAGACCTCAATGGGCACCTTGAAGTATAACGCAATATCAGGGCGCACGGTGAAGCCGTACATATTCCTCACCCACTCAGGATGAACCCCACGGACAACATCCCGTGCAAAGGCAGTATACGCATACCTGTCTGCACAGACGATCATGCCGGCTTTGAGAGGCGGAATGATAAGATGAGCCAGACGGTCCGCAAAATCGGTCGCATGCAGGATGCTGAATGTCGTTGGCGTCAGGAGATTCTTTCTCTTACCCCGCTTGATAGTCTCATTGACCAGAGCCGATGAATTCCACTCTGTGAAGAAAACCCTGTACTTCGAATTCAGCAGCCACTTGTGGAGCAACTGCAATTGCGTGGACTTGCCGGAGCCGTCGATACCTTCGACAACGATAAGCATTCCCGGATAGGGATGAGGCTGATCAAAGAGTCTTACCATACCTGTTCCTTGTTGTTAAGCAAGAGCCCGCAAGTGTTTCGGCTGCAGATGCCATAGCAGCGTGCCTCTGCTTTTTTGGGAGAGAGAAGGGATTTCGATAGCACAAATGGCTCCTTTTTTGAATTCTACAATGGACTCGTTCGAACCTAACAGCGCAGACGCGAGGTAACCAAGGTCCGGTTGATGTCCCACCAGCATGATGCTCTTCAAACCCTTGTATTTTGTGAGGAACGAAAGGACATTCTTCAGTGAACTTCCCGGAGCCAACTCTTTGCAAATTTCAAGCTTATCTTCAGCTCCCAGAGTACGTGCGACAATCCTGGCAGTTTCATGCGCTCGTATCAAAGGACTCGAAATTATTGCGTCGATATCATCAACAATATTCGCTATTCCCCTGGCGGCTTTCGACATCCGTTCCTTCCCGTCCTCGGTCAACGGGCGGTCATCATTGGGATAACTCGCTGTTCCACGCTCGACTGCAACCGCATGTCGTATCAAATAGATTATCATATCCGCGGCATTCCTTATGGGGGAACCATCATTGATTGAAGGACTTTCCCTTTGAAATTCTCACGACGCCAGCGTTCCAGGATCGCGGACATTTCAGCAAAAAGCGAACGCCGGAACGCGAATTGCTCCTGGATCATCTTCACAATCGCCCCGGTAGGCATTGTTTCGCCGGGTTTGGAGATTGTCCTATTGTAGAGCCGCATCTCCCGGAGGTAATCCTGCAGTTTTGGCGCGTTAACATCGCAGTCGTGTATCCTACCCATAGCGTCGAGAATGCGTTTGACTTCCTCCAGACAAGTTCTGAAATCTTCCCCAAAGGCGACCTCGAACACCTCCATTGCGTAGCGAAGCGTTTTTCCCGCCAACCGCATGCGATGCAACTCTTGTTTCAATCGTGGATGGGCGATGACCCGATCCTGCCGCCTAAGGAACTCATCGAACATCAACGGAATCAATACCCGGGCATTTTCATGCAAGCTTCTGTTTGGCTTTATGCGGCAACCTTTGGCCACGACAATTCTAAAGAGATTCTCTCAGAAGCTGACTGAACGAATCGGCATAGCGCGTTCGCTGCAAACTGCGAAGGTCTGCATACAGCCGATTCCGAAGGGACATTCGCCTGTTCCGTTCACGCGCAAGGAGCAGGTCAACACTCTTGGCTTCCCGCTGAGTCAGCAACTCCCTTTTCGCGACAAGCAGTTCAATGAAGACATCAAGTTCACGAACGGCCCCCAGCGCTCGAATGAGATGCCGGAGTCTTTCGTCCTGACGTTTGAATTTCTTCCTTGGAAAGCATTCTCTGAACATGCGCAGAATTGCCCGCAACCTCCGGGCAGCAACGCGCATGTCGTGAGACGCTTCAAGATCCTCCCCTTTGATTGTGCTTTGTTCGTACGAGAAAGTCTCCTGAAAACGTGTGAGCGCAATCTTGTGCAGACACGTTTTCAGGTTTTCGCTTGGATCAAGATCGACTATTTTCCATGGTCTCGCCATTGAGAATCCTGGTCTTCTCTGTTGAGGCTGTTGAACGGCGGGAGATGCGCCATCAAGTACTCCTGGGCTTACAGAAATCCGTGCTTTACTCGTTGAAATTATCTGATATGGACAACGATAGCAACAGCCAGAGCAGACTTAACAAATCCTTAACATGTGATTGTCATCAGATTTCACTTCGGTTGACGCCGGTCATTCTTTTTCCAACTGACGCCGTATTGTTTGGAGTTCAGCTTTCCTCGCCCTTGAGACCTTCGGATACTTCAAGTCGAGTGACTTAAGGGTTTTTACCAGGATGTCTGCAACCGCGATCCGCGTAAACCACTTATGATCTGCGGGGATGACGTACCACGGAGCCCACTTCGTGCTTGTGTGTTGCAGCATATCGGCGTACGCATCCATGTATTCGTCCCAGTGTTCCCTCTCGTTTGCATCCGCAATCGAGAATTTCCAGTTCTTATCCGGCTTTTCAATTCTGTCAAGAAACCTTCGCTTCTGTTCTTCCCTGGACAAGTTGAGAAAGAACTTCAGAACTACTACGCCGTTTCTGACAAGGTGACGCTCAAAATCGTTAATCTCTTCGTATCGGTGCCTCCAGAATTCAGTCCCACCCGGTTTTACCGGCAAGTTTTCGTTTTCGACCAGTTCAGGATGCACACGAACAATCAGTACCTCCTCGTAGTACGACCGGTTGAAGATTCCGATCTTTCCCCGTTCCGGCAGGGCTTTCACGCATCTCCAAAGAAAATCGTGATCAAGATCTTCGGCCGAAGGCGTCTTGAAATTGTAGACCTGACATCCCTGGGGATTGAGGCCGGACATGACATGCTTGATCGCGCCATCCTTCCCCGCGGCATCCATCGCCTGAAAGATGACGAGCAATGCGTACTGATTTTGCGCATAGAGGATATCTTGATACGATGCAACCGAATCAACATCATCCTGAAGTTTTGTGAGAGCATCTTCCTTTTTCTTGAACACCCCTGTATACGTGGGGTCGTACTTCTTGAGCTTGAAAGATTTGTCGGATGGAACAATAAAGTCATTGTGATCCACAGTCAGGTCCTTTCGGTCGATGTGTAAGGTCGCTCAATTGAGGAAAAACGCTGCACCGGAAACTTCGAGAAATGGAAAGATCAGATTGCGATGGCCGAGGCCCGGGCGACCCCCACGGAATCGTCTTTTTCTCTTCCACGCGTCGCTCGCGTGGATTCTCCTCCGACACCGTTATGATCTGGTCGCGATCCTGATCCGAAGCAACTGCGGCGTCACAATTCTCAACTCACAGAATATTCAGTCGCTCATCCGAGTTTAGATCAAGCTGGGGAAGCATTCCGCCAACAGATGAGGCTGAAAAAGCTCCGTCGCATGTGCAGGGGAGCAAGTCATTGCTTATGTTCTTTGACCCACTTATCGTGCTCAGGATGATCCTTGTTCTCAAAGTACTTGCTGTCGTGGCTGTCGCGAATCACCGGCTGATTTTTGACCCCTCTGTACGTACCATATTTAGCCTGGTGGCTATCGTGATGGTCATAGGGCCTGTCTTCGTTGACGACGACTTTATAGGAATGATATGGATCATAGCCGCTATACCGTGATGGCAATGATGCGCTATGGATCCAACCCGACCCGTCTCTGTAGATGTATTCATGTTCTCTCACCGAGTAGTAGCTGTCGATATCGGGGATATAATAGTACTCTGCGCGATCGTACCCTTCGGGCCCCCAGCCAGGCTGATCACTGATATTAATGCCGATACTGCCTTGCATTGTTCCCGGTCCGTAGCAATTTATGGAAGACACTGCGACAGCCGAAATGAGCACGGCACTGAGCAAGAAGGCTTTCAGATTGGATTTGTTCATCATTGGTCGTCCTTTCGTGGCGAATAATGAAATGACGTCATTCCTTGAATCGTTCAACTCTTATTCAGATTGAAAGAGACGACTGGAACGACAGGATAATGTTGGATTATTGTCCCGTGGCACTATTCCCAACAAAGGTTAACACAGGAATGTGCAAAACGTAATAGAGCAAGTGGGTGAAAAAGGGATTAATTCTTCTTTGTGAGGATTTCGCTTGGAGACTGTGGGGACTAATAATGCGGAATTTCGAGGTTATCGCGTTGGAGTCGCCGGTGAGGAAGCCTGGCAACGAGGATCAGAATTTCTTTTCGTCGACGACCTGCATTGCAATTTGGAGGCGGCTGTGTAATGCCAATTTTTCCATAATATTGTGCACGTGACTTTTCACGGTGTGGGTGGCAATATTGAGATGTTGGGCAATTTCCTTGTTGCTGAGACCGTCCGCAATGAGTGCAATAATTTCACGTTCTCGTTTCGTCATCCGGACAGCGTTCGTTATTGTTCTCTTCCCCTTCTTAAGCCCAAGCTCAACGACGTGCGTAAACAATGAACCGGCAAGAATCGGAGGAAGGACCTTTTCGCCTCGGGCCACTAACCGTACAGATTCGAGAAATTCTGCCACGGTTGCATTTTTCAGAATGAATCCTGAAGTCCCGGCCTCCACAAACTCAACGATATCTGATGGTGTCGGAACAAAACCCATTCCAATCAACTTCACTTGAGGGATTTGTTTTCGTAAAGATGCTACGACGGAGAACACATTAAGATTCTTCAGACTCACGTCCATCAGAATGATGTCGGGTTTAGTCTGGCTGGTTCTCAAGAGAATGTTATTTTCGCTTCCTATGTACGCCACAACGCGCATATCCTTTTGCTCATTGAGCATTTTGGTAAAACTCTCTCCCAAGACACGATTATCTTCAATAATTAGTATTCGAGTCTTTTTCATTGCGTGCGCGGCCTATGACTTCTCAAGATTTAAGCGAACGAGTCCAGCATTCATTCCGAAATAAGATAACAAAGGTTGACATTTCTTTCAATATCCAGGCAACAGGGCAAAAAACGACCAGCGAGTGCAACAGCCACGCTTTTCCGATTTCAACAGTACTTCGCGTCGCAAGATGGAAAAACCACGGCAGATCTGAGGCATGGTCTCAAGATTATCCGACAAAGCCAGGGGCAATAATAAACAAAATAGATACCTTGCTATTACCGCCGAAAGGTACTACACTGAATAGGGACACTTCTGGCCAACTGCGTATACCTCCGCCATTAGGGTGAAACTCTTTTAGGCTCGCAGGAGCCGTCCCGTCAAACAGAGAACGTCACAATTAAAGAATGGTGCAACGATGAGTACATACACGATGCGAGGCACCGTGCTTTACAACGCCCACAACCGCAAGATTGCGTTGACAGGAGGCGAGAGCATTTACGATGCAGCCAATCGGAGAATCGGTTCGATTCGAGGTGACAAGCTATTTGATCCCGATGGAAGGACGATGATGACCCTTCGAGGTTGTGATATCTATGATGCTGACGATAAGAAGATCGCAGGCCACTCGCAAGCGCAGGAATCGATCGAAGGGCTGACGGAAGGGATGTTGCGGTCGGCCCTTTGGTATTGTTTCGTTCGGTAGACGAACATCTATGACGGCACTCCGAGCAAAAACGTCCTGGTAAGTACCACGTCCTACCAGCTCCCGCATCTATCGAAAATCTCCAGTAAATGTCCAATTCGAGGCTTTCCCGTACGTATCAATGTGCGCAACAATTGTATTATTCGAATCGCGCGCTGATTTGCCGAGAACTTGGATGGAAGATGGACTCACTGCAAGTGTGACGTATTCACCATTGAGGTTTGACCGAAAACCGGCGGGAATTTCAAAGCCAAGGAAACTGTTGTTCCCACCTTGCAGTGCAGGTGGTCGCGAGTAGTAGATAGCGGACGCGTGAGCGATCTGATTAATATCATTAATCATTGCTTTCTTGTTCGCGTCAGTATCACTGCTGTGAAAGTAGCCGACACCAACAAGGATAGCAATGCCAATGAGCAGCACACTTACGCCGATAATCAGCAGCTGACTTTGTCCCATAGTTGGAGTCTATTCCTGAATTTAGTTGCCAGTACGTTCCGGTTCTGAACAGCCTCTAACGATCTGATATGGGATCTCTCCTCCAATATGCAACATAGTTTGGCAATTACAAAAAGACACTATGGCCAACGCTTCAGACGTCGAATGGGCCGGACGTAGCGGCATCAGTCAATGATTCATGATTTCAAAGTTTTGTAGTGAATTACGGGACTTCGCAGTTATCCTCAAAATCGCGATGCAAGTGAGCCCCGAAGCACCACCTGGTCCGTCATATTTCAAATCCGGCAAACTCCACACATCTAGTTCTGTTCCGCCACCTGAAATTGCTCAAGCTTTCCATCCGGCATTTCGTACGTCCAGGCCGTAAGTGTCTTGTTTGCGAAACCCGGAGTCTTGGTCTCAAACCTGATCCGGTATCGGTGCAGGGTCATGCCTCCACGAAGGCCTTGGGTAACTTGAGTGAATTCTTTTGGTATTCCAAATGGTGAGAGACTGTTGGCGAAGTCTCGTAACGCCTCATCGTTGAAGTAATTGTTGGCGTTTTCCGTAAACAGTGATCTGTCGATCGTTCCGTGCTGCAATCCTTCGAATATGCTTTGCGCTTGGTCGGTCTTTCGGCTCGTCGCAGAATCTTCCACCGTGAACAAAAGCGGGATTATGCTGCGTACGATGACCCCGGCTGTGCTCACGGCATCCTGGTTGGTGAGAGCAACAATCGCTGCGCTGTCATCAGGGAATACAATATTCTCCGCTGTGAACCCTGAAACCTCGCCATCGTGTGTCAGCGTTCTGCGTCCCGATTGCATTCCCACGCCGATCCCCAATGCGTAGCGTGTGCTCACGCCACTGTTCAACAAGACCTCAGTCTCCAATTGATCGTACGACCGCGGCTTCAAGATCGTCCGTTTGATGAGCGAAATATCCCACAATGCAAGGTCCCTTGCGGTCATGGCAAGCTCTCCTGCTGCAAACATCCAACCTCGGCCTTCCTTTGGCGCCGGACGAAGAGGGCCTAAGGCATACCGCAAATAGCCGGTCGGGTCCGTGTCCCCAAGCTTTTCGTGATCTGTATCGGTCACACTATTCATCGCCAATGGCGAAAAAACCTCTTCTCGCAGAAACTGAAGCAAGGATCTGCCAGCGACCTTTTCAACAATCGCGCCGGCGATGACGAAATTCGTATTGCTGTATTGCCATTTGGTGCCTGGGTCAAAATCAAGCGGCTTGCGGCCCCACGTGTTCATGATTTGTTCGGCCGTAACCGGTTGCAGCATTGGCTTCATGACATAATCTTGCGGCCAATAGTCCTGGTACCCTGACGTGTGTGAGAGGAGTTGGCGGATCGTAATCTCATTTGCTCTTGTAAGATTGGGTAGGTATTTGCCAACGCGGTCTTCGATCGACAACTTGCCCTCTTCTTGCAATAAAAGTACGGCTGCAGCAGTGAATTGTTTGCTGATAGATCCGATGCTGTACCGCATTGTCTCCGTCGCAGGCATTTCTGGATCCATTCTCGCATTGCCGAACGCCTTTGCATAGACAACCTGGCCATTCTTGACGATAGCGACTGATGCACTTGGGACGCCGCTTTTTGTCAGTCCGCCGACGACCAACGAATCGATTTGTCCTACCAAAGTTGCCGGAAGCACTGTCTGAGCATTCGCAATGAGCACTGAGCTCAATACTACAAGGACAACATTGAGGATGCGGGCGGCGATGGACGTGCGGTTCATGAGGATCTCCTCGCGAAATTTCATTTATTGATTGTGGTGACTTTGCTAATCGAATACTAAACGATATGCATTGATCGGAGAATATTCAAGCTTTAACCATGACAGGCAGAGGCGTTGTGAAGACAACTCTTGTCATCAATTCCTCCATCCGCAAAAGCCCGAGCGATCTCAAACTGTTATGATGTGGCTTGGCCTATCGGGATGTGTTTCAATGATGTTGATGCCCCGAACGCCTTGATGTTCGAGTGCCTCCTCAGTGCATTCGCGAGCGAGTGCGTTTGTGTTGCATTCTCTGCTGACGTGGGCAAGTGCCAGACTCTTGGGGAGGGTCGTCGACCGATCAAGGATTTGAATCACGGAATCGCCGCACTGGTCGTTCGAGAGGTGTCCGTTCTCGGTAATACGGCGTTTGAGCCAGGAGGGGCGGGACGAATCCTCAAGCATTTGAACATCGTAGTTCGATTCAAGGACAATGAGATCCGAATCAGCCATTTCATTGATGGCCGATTTTGTCGGACGTGCGATGTCTGTCGAAACGCTGACTTTCTTGGTCTTCCCTCCGCCTTCGAAGAATACATTGTATCCAAAGCATCCTCCCTCTGAATCATGAGGGACTTCGAAATGACGTACAAGAAATTCGTCCAGCCCAACCTCGGTATTCTTCATTGTTCGGAGCAGTCCGGTCCGCGATGCGATGGCGAGGACTCCGTGTTTCTTTTTCAAAAAAGACTCGATCGACGGAGGACAGTAGATTGGCACGTGCTCCTTGACGAGCTTGCTGACAGTCCAATCATTGACGTGATCGCTGTGAATATGCGTAATGAACACGGCATCCAGCTTTTGAATGCTCATTCCCAAATCAGCAAGTTGCCTCGTGATGTACGACGGCGAAAAGCCGCAATCGATCAGAATCGCGCTGTTGCGGTTCCACACGAGCGTGGCATTACCTCCGCTCGAACTGCCGAGGACGCATGCAGAAAACGAGTTATTCATACCTGTATTATTCAAGACATCGCCAACCAGTGCTTCATATGTTGTGTTGTTAGATACAAATGAATTTGCTCAAGTTCGCATAGATTGAGTATTCACCCATATGACGACACGTCGG
>CAZOIM010000094.1:0-10442 GCA_964579855.1 uncultured Ignavibacteriaceae bacterium
TATAGTGGTGGAGTCTACTTCTTAAAATTCCTGTTATGAAAGCTGTCATCATGGCGGGGGGGTTCGGAACACGTCTTCGACCCCTCACCTGCAATATTCCTAAGCCTATGGTTCCCGTGGCGAATAAGCCCATGATGGAACTCATCATAGAATTGCTCCGAAAACACGGAATTACGGACATTGTTTCGACACTCTTCTATCAACCTGAAATTATTTCGAACTATTTTGGATCCGGGTCTGAGTTCGGCGTCAAAATGCAGTACCGAAAGGCCGAGGCCGATTTCGGAACAGCAGGCAGCGTCCGTAACGGCAAAGATTTTCTGGACGAGCGCTTCATTATCATCAGCGGCGACGTGCTTACAGATTTTGACCTCACCGCGGCGATTCAATTCCACGAACAGAAGAAAGCGAAGGCCACACTTCTCCTGACTCGCGTCTCAAACCCGTTGCAATTCGGCGTCGTGCTTACCCGGGATGATGGAAAAATTACAAGGTTCCTCGAAAAACCTTCATGGGGAGAAGTGTTTAGCGACACGATCAACACCGGCATTTATATTATGGAACCTGAAATCCTGGATATGGTGCCTCCGAGGGAAGAGTATGATTTTGGCAAGAATTTGTTCCCTGCCATGCTGGAACAAGAACTTGGCCTGTATGGCTACATCGCCGAAGGCTACTGGCGGGATATCGGCAATTTGAATGAATACCAGGAAGCCCAGCTCGATGTGTTGCGGGGGCTCGTGAAGATTACTCTCGACGGAACGAAATATGGTAATTCCGTGGTGGGAGCAAATGCAAAGATCGAGACGGATGAAAAGAACCTTACCGGAAACAATGTCATCGGTAAAAACACGCACATCTTTCCGGATGTTGTTTTGAGCAATACTGTTATCGGCAACGACTGTGAAATATTTCCCGGATCAGTATTGAGAAATGCTGTTGTATGGAATGGAACCCAAGTGGGAGCACGAACAGAAATCGTGTCTGACGTTATCGGAGAGAAGTGCATCATCGGAGAAGATGCCGTCCTCGCCGAAAATATTTTCATTGGCGATCAATGTGTTATTGGCAACAAGGGAAAGTTGTTTTCCAACATCAAGTTGTGGCCCAACAAGACTGTTGAAGAAGGGGCTACTGTCACCCGAAGCCTGGTCTGGGAAGACCGATGGTTGCGAGAACTCTTTACAGAGGCACGTGTTACGGGCATTTCGAATATCGATATGAACCCCGAATTCGGGGCAAAGTTAGGTGCAGCATTTGGAGCGTTCCTCGGTTCTGGTTCAACAGTTGTGACCTCGCGGGACGCAGATAATGTTTCCCGGATGATCAACCGTGCCGTCATGACGGGGTTAATGTCTGCCGGCGTACATTGCAGCGACCTGCGCACGAGCTCGATTCCCATCGTGCGACACGAACTGAGAACCGGGACCGAAAAGGGAGGTATTCACGTCCGCAAGTCTCCGTACAGCAAGAACTTTACAGACATCATTTTCTTCGACGCCGACGGCAAAGACCTTCCATCCCACAAGACAAAAGCCGTAGAGAGGCTGTTCTTTGGAGAGGACTTTGCGCGTTCGCCGTACGACGCGGTAGGTACTATTGCTTTTCCAGAACGCACAACAGAAAGTTATATCGACCGATTCATCGCCACAATCAATACGCAGGCCATACGCTCGGCGGGCCTTAAGCTGGTCGTCGACTATTCGAACGGGATAGCGTCCACCATTTTCCCTCATATACTCGGCAATTTGAATATTCAGGCTGTTTCTTTGCACGCGTATCTGGACAGTCGCAAGCTGACCCGAACGGAAGCTGAAATTGCCGAATCCATACGCGAACTCTCCTATGTTGTGACTTCCCTGAAATACGATGTCGGCTGCATGTTAAACCCGGGAGCGGAGCGATTGTTTGTTGTTGACGAAAATGGTTTTTCCATCGATAGTGATCGATTACTCACTCTTGTCACAAAGTTCGTGGCCTTGGCAAATCCGAAGAATAAGAAGATCGCGGTGCCGATTACTGCCTCCGGTGAAGTCGACATGCTGGCAAAGGAATTTCAACTCGAAGTCACAAAAACCCGGGATAGTCACCTTGCCTTGATGGAAGCTGCAGCCGACAAAGAAGTGAAGTTCGTAGGCGGATCAAAAGGCGGCTTCATCTTCAACGAATTCTTGTTCGCATCGGACGCCATGTACTCCGTGGCAAAACTATTGGAATGTATGGCAATCACCAAGAAACGTTTCGGCGAGATCGATAGTGAAACACCCCGCCTCCACTGTGTTCGAAAGAGCATCCCGTGCTCGTTTCATATCAAGGGTCGGGTTATGCGACGATTAATGAAAGATACCGAGTCGATACCACGGGATCTCATCGAGGGGGTCAGACTCTATCCTGAAAACTCCGGAAAGTATACATCCGTTTTGCTCAATCCCGACAGAACGCGCCCGGTGTTTCACCTCTTCGCAGAATCCAAGGATGCCTCTACGGCAGAACAGCTTGGAGAGCACTACGAGAAAAAGCTCTTGACGTGGATCAAAGAAGAATAGCACATGTCTAACAATTCATAACGAGAATGAAGATAACCGATATCCTGAACGAAAAGGTGATTGTTACAAAGCTCCGCGGAACGACGAAATCCGAGATCTTGAATGCCATGATCGAACTCGCCGCAACCAGCGACCGTGTTACCGACAAGGAAAAAATGCGCTCGGCAATCCTCGAGCGTGAGAAGATAATGTCGACCGGCGTCGGTTCAGGGTTTGCCATACCGCACGGTAAGACGGATGCCGTTCAGGACATTGTCGCGGCATTCGCTATTACGGAACAGCCGATCGACTATCAATCGTTGGACGATCAGCCAGTCCGCATCATCTTCCTCCTTGTCGGCAAAGACAATTCTGTGGGTCCTCACATCAAACTCCTCAGCCGTATTTCGCGCCTCATGAACAAGGAAGAGTTTCGCAAGAAACTTATCGACGCAGAGTCATCGTCCGAGATTCTTCAAATATTCAAGCAGGAAGAATCAACGTACTTTGAATCCTAATCAGTCGCGAAGTTGCTCGAACTTGGCGTACTCACCGGATCCCAAAACGATAGTGGCATCTCGAAAGGTACTTCACCGTGAACCTTAAGTCCATCAGAGGCACAAAAGACATTCTTCCCGCTGAATCTCCTTTGTGGCAAGACGCAGAAGATGCGATCCGACGTGTGATGGCGACCTATAATTATTTGGAAATCAGGACTCCTATCTTTGAACAGACATCGTTGTTTTCGCGGAGTATCGGGGAACTGACCGATATCGTGAGCAAAGAAATGTACACCTTTCTGGACCGCAGTGAAGAAAGCGTTACCCTGCGCCCCGAAGGGACCGCGTCAGTCATACGGGCATATATACAAAACAATCTTGGTGAACAATCTCCCTTTTCGAAATTATACTATATTGGCCCGATGTTCAGGCAGGAGCGGCCGCAGGCAGGGCGTTTGCGCCAATTCCATCAGTTTGGGGTGGAAGCTCTTGGATCGTCATCGCCGCACCTTGACGTCGAAATCATGTTGGTACCGTTGGAAGTGTATCGCCGCCTTGGCATCACAGAGACGGCCCTGTTCATAAATTCCGTTGGATGTCAGAACTGTCGGCCGGCCTACAAGGAAAAGCTCATAGCCGAACTACAGAAAATCTCTGGGAAGCTTTCGCCGGAAAGTCAGACACGTCTTCTTTTGAATCCTTTACGAGTTTTGGATTCCAAGGACGAGAGGGACTTGAACGCGACGAACAATGTACCGCTGATGAAAGATTTCCTTTGCAACGAATGTGCGGTTCATTTCGACGGCGTCCAGTCGATGCTAAAAACGCTCGGGGTATCGTATACAGTCAACGGCAGATTGGTCCGGGGTCTGGATTATTATACCAAGACCGCATTTGAGATCACAAGCACAGCCCTTGGGTCTCAAGACGCCCTTGCCGGCGGCGGACGTTATGACCTGCTCGTGGAAGAATTAGGCGGAAAACCTACACCGGGTGTTGGTTTTGCTGCCGGCATGGAGCGATTGATGATGGTTTTGCATAAGACGGGTTCTCTCCGTGCAAAGCGGCAGATTCCATCGGTCTTCATCATCGGTATCGATGAACAGTCGCGATCCTGGGCATTTACCAAAGCGACGCATCTACGTACGTCGGGAATCCCTGTCGAACTAGATTACCTGGGGCGAAGCCTCAAAGCTCAAATGCGCGAAGCAAATCGGCAGGAAGCAGAGCACGTACTGGTCGTCGGCGATTCGGAACTGCGATCCGGAAAAGCAATGCTCAAGAACATGAAAACAGGCAATGAGCGGCAGATTGAACTCGACGACATCGAGGACGCTCTGCGATCCTTATGAACGAAAAGAAAAAGCACGAGCCGGAATATACTCTTCACGTCATGCATACGGCGGATCCGGAGACCGGCGATCCGGTTACGGCGATCGCCGTTCAAACGGTCAGAGAATTTGTGAGTTTTAAATATGAAATCCCCGTTGATTCGGAAATCTCGGGGAGAACAATCAACGCGAAGATTCACGGCCTAAGGGTTCCGGAGAACCTCGTGCCGGGAAAAGGAAGGGCACGCGGCATCGTCCTCCACCCAAGACTCAAAGGGAAGTTTGAACTCTCTATCACAAACGTCGACGGTGTGCTGAACAAGTTTTCTTTAGCCATCAATTCCCGCGCCATCGAAGTAGAGAATACGTCGAAGAAACCGTTCATAGTATATTCGGAAGAACAAGTCAAACCGTAAACTTACGCCGAAGGAATACCTCCCCGTATGTGTCCCCGCCTGATACAAATAGGACCAGTTACCGTATACAGTTTCGGATTGATGATGGCACTCGGCTTTCTTGTCGGCAATTATTTCATTGCCCTCGAGTTGAAACGAAGGAAGCTCGATCCGGCAATCGCAAACAATATTATTCTGATCGGTCTTATTGCAGGGATCATAGGTTCAAAACTCCTTTTCTTGATCGAAAGTTGGAGTGATTTCGTCACCAATCCTATCCGCGAAGCATTTTCGCCCAGCGGTTTAACATGGTACGGCGGATTTCTTCTCGCAGCCTTGTGCATTTATTGGTACTCGCGGAAACTCAAGATCGGATTTAAGATCATTTCCGATGCTACTTCGCCTGCTCTTCTCCTCGCGTATGGCGTTGCACGCCTTGGTTGTCAATTTGCAGGAGATGGGGACTACGGTTTTCCGACAAACCTTCCGTGGGGAACAGACTATTCCAAAGGAACATATCCTCCTTCAGTCGCTTTCAGACCGTTCCCCGAGATCACGAGTCAATACCCCAACGGAATCGTGCCCGACAACACGCCGTGCCATCCCACCCCTGTCTACGAATTCATCATCTGCGGAATTTTGTTTATGATCATGTGGAAGTACCGAAAATCAATTAGACCTGATGGGGCTATGTTTGCATTGTACCTGGTCTTTGCAGGAATTGAACGATTCGCAATTGAATTCTTTCGGATCAATCCGCGATTTGCCCTGGGATTGAGCGAGGCTCAGCTTATTTCCGTTCCGCTGACGCTGATTGGAGTGCTGATGTTGATCTATTACCGGCGGAATCCATTGCAACGATGAATACCGTGGAGTTGTTTACGACCGAAGAGTGCGGCCTTTGCCGTGAGGCCAAGCAGTACCTGCTGAAATTGCAGAAGGAGTATCCATTTCGCATCGAAGAGCAACTTCTCACGGAGGAACATCCCAAGTACAGGGAATATATTTTTGCAGTCCCCGTTGTTGTCCTCAACAAAGATGAACAATTGTCTGGCAAGATCGAAGAACAAGCGTTACGGTCAGCCATAGCAAGACAATTCAAACCTTCGCGAGCGCACCTTGTCTACAAGTTTCTCGAAGCGATGGGATTCGTGACGGTCGGAGCTGGTCTCTTTTATGGTGTCACCAGGAATGACGAATGGGTTGAATTGTATTTCTTTCTTTCAGGTATTGCATTGTTTGCCGTGGGACGATTTTTGGAAAAACGTGAGCTTAAGAAAGCAAAATCATAGCATCGACGGCTGACCGCGCTCGATCAAACAAGATTTCATTCTTCTCTTTCCAGACTAACTCCATATATCCATGGCCGACCTGATTTTCGGAAAACAACCCGTTCTCGAAGCGCTCAAATCTGAAACTCCAATTGAAAAGATCTTCCTTCTCCACGGGTCTCATGCTCCTATCGTGGAGAATATTCGATTTCACGCCAGGCGTAGGGGCATTCCGGTTGTGGAGACCGACATCGAGCGTCTGCGCGAGTTGACAAAAGACGAGCATGCGCAGGGGATCGTGGCTTTGGTCAGTTCGAAGTCGTATGTGGAACTCGAGGATTTGCTTGATGTAGCCCGGAAGAACGGTGAGCCACCGTTGTTGCTCATCCTGGATGAGATCGAGGATCCGCAAAACCTCGGGGCCTTGATTCGATCAGCTGAATGCGCCGGTGTTCACGGGGTTATTGTTCCGAGGCACCATTCCGCACCCGTCAACGAAACCGTTGCAAAGACATCTGCAGGTGCTTCTTCCCACATGCCGATCGCCCGTGTCACGAACATCGCACAAACACTTGACGAGCTGAAGTCACAAGGAGTCTGGATAATCGGCGCTGACGCTGCAGGTGAAAAACCTTACTACGAAGCCGATTTTGTGGGCCCAGTAGCGATTGTTGTTGGAAATGAGGGGAAGGGAATTCGGCGTCTGGTGAAAGAGAAATGCGATTTCCTGGTAAGGATACCGATGTATGGGAAGCTTGAATCACTCAACGCCTCAGTTTCAGGCGCTCTCTTGATGTTTGAAGCAGCAAAAGTGAGACACATCGCCGGCGAAAAGACTTCAAAGTCGAAAGTAAGACAAACAAAGTGATGCTTTCTGCAACGATTCGGATGTTCTAGAACGGGGCCTTTCGATATCCGGATTTCAACGTTCCGGACTTTGCCCTTCGCATAATTCCTTTGATATTGATTTTCTGTACGCTCAGAGTTTTCTTACTTATGTGTTCCCGGGGCGCCACAACCGTCTTTTGTCTGTTCTGAATACCTTTCATGCGTCCTCTCCATACGTCCTTCGGCGTATTGATGCTTCATGACAACTCTTCTTCCTCTTCGCCTTCCCGTGCAAGACCATACTTTTTCATCTTGGTGTACAAATGGCTCCGTTGAATATCAAGAGCTTCAGCGGTTTTTGATATATTCCATTTGTGAATCTCCAACTGTCTCTTGATAAACGCCGCTTCAGCCTTGTCTTTGAAATCCTGAAAAGTTTCCGAACTGCCAAGTAATTCATCGAGCTCGCCTTTTGAAGAAGAACTTTGTGTGTCAAGAATTCCCACATCAAGAGAGGGACCTGCAGAGAGAATCAACAGCCGCTCGACTGCATTCCTCAACTCACGTATGTTTCCCGGCCATTCTCTTGCGGCGAGATGCATAAGGCTGTCATCTCCAATCGATCGCTTTGCCATTCCGTTTCTCGAACATACATCTTCGATGAATGCACGCACAAGAATCGGAATGTCGTCTTTTCGCTCGCGCAACGGTGGAACACGCAAAGGAATGACATTCAAGCGGTGAAAGAGATCTTTCCGAAAGGCCCCCTTTTCTATTTCCTCCTGGATATTCTTATTTGTAGCGGCAAGAACGCGAACGTCAACGGATATGAGTTTGGTTCCTCCGACTCGCTCAATCTTTCCTTCCTCGAGGGCCCGCAACACTTTTGCCTGGGCCTGGAGACTCATATCTCCAATTTCATCAAGAAATAATGTGCCACCGTCCGCCTGTTCAAATTTCCCGATGCGTAGCGCCGATGCGCCCGTGAACGAACCTTTTTCGTGTCCAAAAAGCTCGGATTCGATCAGTTCCGCCGGAATTGCAGCACAGTTTACTTCGACGAATGAGTTGGATGCCCTCTTGCTGCCTCGGTGGATGGCCCGTGCGACCAGTTCCTTTCCTGTCCCATTTTCACCCGTTATGAGCACTCGAGCATCGGTTGGTGCAACCCTTTCAATGATTGAAAGAACTTCCTTGATTTTGGGACTCTGACCAAGAATCTTGCGTTTTCCTTCAAGCGTTTCCTGGAGCTTCCTGTTCTCTTCAGCAATTGAGGCGTGCTGAAGCGCGTTGCGAACAGTAATGAGGAGTTTATCGCGGTCCAGAGGTTTCGGGAGAAAGTCGAATGCTCCGAGCTTGGTCGCTTCCACAGCTGTTTCGAAAGTGCCATGACCGGAAATCATGATGACAGGAAGGGCCACATATTTTTCACGGATCCGATGCAGCACTTCCATTCCATCCATGCCGGCCATTTTGACATCGAGCAAAACAAGATCGCATTGCTGACTTGAGAGTCGTGCAAGTCCCTGCTCACCATTCTCCGCAAAGTTGACTTCGTACCGCTCATACTCAAGGATCATTTTGAGCGAGTCACGAATGCTCTTTTCATCATCTATGATTAACAGATTATTCATGCGTTCATCAATCAACAGGTGACCAAATCAATCGCCCACTATTTCTCACTCGGCAGTCGCAAGTAATCCGACGGAAGCAAGGTCTTGACTACGGCAAGATCTCGTCCGAAGGCGTCTCCGTGCTTGTTGGCCCTCTTGTCTCTTGGATCATCGGTGCCGCCTACAATGAACTTGGCTTCTCCCCATTCGACCAGATCACCGGATTCTTTCGCAAGTTCTGGAGATTCAGTCGCATACGCAAGGTACGCAGAGGCGAAGAAATGTTGGAGCTTATCTACGTCTCCCTCGGGTGGCGTATCCTGATAGATCTTTGATGGCAAGTTACCTTTTCTCGCTTTGAACAGACTGTCTTCTTCAAATGTGAGAGGAACAGGAAGCGCTCCAAGAACGGGTATCTTAAATTCGACGTTTTCGTGTTCCAGTGTCCCCATCAAGGATAGGAAGAGAGCCCTGCTTGTATTGTACTCTGCGATGCGGAGAGCTTTTAGGTAAATGCCATCGACTGCCCTCAGATCACCACACCGGAGTGTCAATTCTTTGAATCGTGGATCGCGGATGTATGCGCGGATTTTTTTCGTGTCGAGGATGAGTTTGGGTGTGAATGTCTCGGTGAAGAACTTGCCAATGGAAAATCCGGAATGTCCTTGCTCATCGAATTCCCAGGACAGATCCCCTTCACATTGTGCAAAAGATATTGTCCTGACGAGCATCCAGAGGACCAGTAATGTCAGAACTCTTCTCATCGGAAGGTCGCATCTGCGCTAGGTTTGAATGACCCCAGGACTGAATTCCGGGATTGCTGCGTTCTGTGAAGCCATCGCAATGCCGCGTGAAATGACTTCACGCGTTTCCGTTGGATCGATGATGCCATCGACAATCAATCTCGAACTTGCGAAGAGTGGATCCAGCTCCTCTTCATATTTCTTCTGGATTTCGCTGAGGAGTTTTACCTGCTGTTCCTTCGAAATCCGCTTCCCCCCTTTTTCCATGGCCTGAACCCTGATGCTCAGCAAGGTTTCGCTCGCCTGCTTGCCCCCCATCACCGCAATCTGCGCCGTAGGCCAGGAAAAAATAAGTCTCGGATCGTACGCTTTTCCACACATCGCATAGTTACCGGCGCCATAGCTGTTGCCAACCATAAATGTAAACTTTGGTACTACGCTGTTTGCGACTGCGTTGACCATTTTCGCGCCATCTTTGATGATACCTCCTTGTTCAGCACGACTACCCACCATGAAGCCTGTGACATCCTGAAAAAATACGAGGGGAATAAGCTTTTGGTTGCAGTTCATGATAAATCGTGCTGCTTTGTCTGCGCTGTCGCTGTAGATGACGCCGCCAACCTGCATTTCCCCTTTCGCCGTCTTGACCACCGAACGTTGATTTGCGACAATACCAACGGCCCATCCGTCGACTCGGGCATACCCTGTAATGATCGTTCTTCCGTAGTGCTCTTTGTATTCATCCAACTCGCTGGCGTCGATAATGCGTGCAAGAACCTGATACATGTCATAGGGTTTCATGCGATCCGACGGAAGTATACCGTAGAGATCTTTCTCTGCGAACTTTGGAGGCCGTGTATCAACCCGATTGAACCCGGCAGTCGATCTCGTTCCTAATTTACCTATGATACTTCTGATTTTTGCAAGGCACTCCTCGTCATTCTTCATCTTGTGATCGGTGATGCCGCTGATCTCACACGTCACCCTTGCCCCACCCAGAGCTTCATTTTCGATTTCTTCACCGATCGCTGCCTTTACGAGATGTGAGCCGGCGAGGAAAACGCTCCCAGTTTGATCGACGATCATGGCTTCGTCACTCATGATTGGAAGGTATGCTCCACCTGCAACGCACGGACCCATGATTGCCGCAATTTGAGCAATACCCATGGAAGACATGATCGCGTTGTTGCGGAAGATCCGGCCGAAGTGCTCTTTGTCTGGAAAGATCTCTGATTG
>CAZOIM010000094.1:10542-13609 GCA_964579855.1 uncultured Ignavibacteriaceae bacterium
ATCGCCTCCTTGCCCCCGCCCATGCGAACAGTATCGGCGACAGACTCGATACTCTTTTGAAGAGCAAGAAAGCTCTCAACGTTCTTTGAGTAGGCTCGATCCTTTTCTAATTCACTGCCAATGGCAGACATTCATCATCCTCAGAGGTCAAATGCATGTTCCAACGAATTGGAAATGAAAGCACAGACGGTGATTCCTATTTCGAAAGATCGAGTTCATTTCAAGATGTTTTTCGCTATGACCATTTTTTGGACTTCAGAGGTACCCTCACCGATGGTGAGCAACTTCACATCCCGATAAAATTTCTCAACAGGATAATCTTTTGTAAATCCGTATCCACCATGAATCTGGACCGCTGCGCTGGCTGCTTTCGAAGCTATTTCACTGGCGAACAACTTCGCTTCAGCAGCGAGTAGTGTGATATTTTCGCCCCGGACCTTTGCATCCGCTGCGCGGTACGTCAGCAATCGTGCTGCAGAAATTTCAGTTGCCATGTCCGCGAGCGAAAATTGAATACCCTGGAATTCGACGAGCGCCTGACCGAATTGTTTCCTTTCCTTTCCGTACTTGAGCGCCGCATCGAGTGCTCCCTGCGCAAGGCCGACAGACAACGCCGCAATGCCGATCCTCCCGCTGTCCAATACTGCCAGAGCCTGTTTGAAACCTTCGCCTTCGACGCCGAGAAGATTCCTCCGGGGGACGGGAACATTGTCAAAGTTCAGCTGAACCGTGTCGCTTGCCCTCATGCCAAGTTTGTTCTCCTTCTTTCCTACGCTGATGCCGCCAAAGGATTTTTTCACGATGAATGCAGAAATACCGCTCTTACCTTTTGACGTATCGGTTTTCGCTGTGACCACGAACGTCGAGGCGTGAGAACCGTTGGTTATGAATGTTTTTGTCCCATTCAGAACGTAGGTTGAATCCTGAAGAACCGCGTTCGTTGTCATTCCACCGGCATCGCTGCCGGAACCCGGCTCCGTAAGACACCACGATCCGATTTTTCGACCGGTTGCGAGATCTGGTATGTAGGCTTTCCGCTGCTCCTCATTCGCAAACATGAGGAGGTGTTGAAGACACAATCCACAGTGTGCCGCAATAGTCAGTCCCACTGAAGGATCTACGCGCGCAATTTCCTCCATGATTACCACGAATTCGAGCGCCGAGAGGCCGGCACCTTCAAGATCCGATGGGACCGTTACTCCGAGGAACCCCAGATCAGCCAACTTCTGAAAAATCGCCAGAGGAAATTCTTGCGCTTCATCCAACTTCATCACGTGCGGTTTGATTTCCGCCTCGGCGAATGCTCTGGCTGTCTTGCGAAACATGTTCATGTCTTCGGTCAGATGAAAATCAATTCCAGAACTCATAGTATCACTCTGCATTATTCCCTCTTAAAGTTTCTTGAATCCTGCGATCAGTTCGGTCGCCAAATCATAAGGACTGACTTTCCTCGTAATGACCTGCTCAATGTTCTTTTCGAGCATTTGCGATCGATCGATGTTCCAGAAATCGGTATGGAGACGGTCTTCAACAATTTCGCGGACTCGATTCTTCAATCGGACTTTTCTCTTCTGTTCCAACTCCCCACCCTCAAGGAATTTGCGGTGTTTTTCAACACAGTCTGCAACTTCTGAAATCCCTTTTCCTTCATTCGCTTGAGTCTTGATGACGTCCGCCATCCAACTCGTTTCATTGTGCGGACGAAAACCAAGAATCATCTTAATAGACATGACAGCTTGCTCGGCCCCGGGTCGGTCGGCTTTGTTGAGCACAAAGAAATCGGCAATTTCCATGAGCCCTGCTTTCATCGCCTGGATTCCATCCCCAGATTCCGGAACAAGCACAACGATGGTTGTATCAGCAGCCCCTGCAATATCAAGCTCGGATTGCCCAACGCCGACCGTTTCCATGATGATGATGTCAAATCCGGCTGCATCCAGAATATCTGCTGCTTCCTTTGCTTTCTTACTCAGACCTCCCAGGCTTCCGCGTGAGGCCATACTTCGAATGAACACTTCGGTGTCCAGCTCTACGTCTGTCATTCGCACGCGGTCTCCCAACAATGCACCCCCAGTAAAGGGACTTGTTGGATCCACTGCAATGATCCCTACTTTCAACTCTTTGCCCCGATAATACCTTGCGAGTTTGTTGGTAATTGTGCTCTTGCCTGCACCTGGAGGTCCGGTTATACCTATCCTATAGGCATGACCGGTGTGCTTGTATAACGATTGCAGAAGTGCCGTTGAGTCCGGTGATTCGTTTTCAACAGATGAAATCGCTCTCGCGACAGACCGTCGATCCCGCTTCAATACCATCCTCGCGCTTATGTCGACGTGACTATTCAACGTTTCGTCGACTTCTTAAAATACGCTGCAGTCACCTTAAGCCCCTCGCTGAGCGGAACAGACGGCGACCAGCAGAGATCTTTTTGAATCTTGGCAAAAGAAATGACACTGCGCATTTGTTCGCCGAGTTTTGCTGGACCGTGCTTCTCCACGAGAGAAGGGTTTAGATGAATTCGAAGATTGTCGAACAAATAATTGACATCGTGCTCTATGCCGGTTCCCACATTAAAAATATTCGATCCACCATAGGACAACGCTGCCACATTTGCTCTCACCACGTCACCTACGAATGTATAATCTCTCGTTTGTTTTCCGTCTCCGTTGATCACCGGTTGTTCGCCGTGTATCATCTTGCTGGCAAAGATGGCGACAACGCCCGCTTCGCCGTGTGGGTTCTGTCGAGGACCATACACATTGGCGTAGCGGAGAATCACATGATCGATTCCGTGAACCTCTTTGTAATAGAACAGATATTTCTCCGTGCAGAGTTTCGTGATTCCATATGGAGATAAAGGTCGCAAGGGGTGAAGTTCGTCGGCGGGAAAATAGTCTTGTTCACCATAGATTGCTCCGCCGGTGGATGAGAAAATGATTTTGTGCACTCCATGGCGGAGGGCACATTCAAAGACATTCAGACCGCCAAGAACATTCACCGAAGCATCGAACTGCGGATCCGCAACTGATCGCCGGACATCCATCTGCGCCGCATGATGATTGACCAC
>CAZOIM010000095.1:0-9937 GCA_964579855.1 uncultured Ignavibacteriaceae bacterium
CGTTCTTGCAAACAGGCTGGGTGATGGCGCCAGCTTTTTTCCGATCCGCAATTGGTTAGTTGACTCGCGAGTCGGGCGGGTCGTCGTCGCAGATTTTGACAGAGACGGAAAACCTGACATTGCGTACCAATCAGAGGACGACGATGTGATCCGTGTCCGCCGCAACACCAGTCCCTCCGGTGATCTGACGTTTTCCAATCCGCTGGAGATTACATCTCAGCACGGGGAAAAGTCATTGCAGGTCTCGGATATCGACGGCGATGGAAAGCCCGATATATTTTGGGCGTGTGAAAACGCGAGCGGCTTCAAAGCAGCGCGCAATACGAGCACACCTGGAACACTATCCTTCGCACCGCCGATCAACTACCTCAATGCCCTTGAGTTTCAACAGGGAATTTCGGTGGGGGATTTGGACGGCGACGGCAAACCGGAAGTTGTATCCCTAAAGCTGTCAACTGGAGAAGTCAACGTACTGAAGAATGCGATTCCGCCCTATTCGCTTTCGCAATCGACCGTCACCGTTACGACACCGACCATTTCAAAGAACGGAACGACGACTGTTTCCCTGCAGATCAAGGATGCGAGTGGAAATACTCTGGGTAGAACCGGGCTGACCGTTGCATTCAGTCTGACGGGAAGCGGAACAAGCTCGGGCACATTCGGCGGAACGACGGATGCCGGCGGAGGACTCTACACTGCGACATTCACCGGTACAAATGTCGGGACGGCGAAGAACGTTACAACTTCAATCAATGGTAGATCGGTGAGTTCAGCACTGCCCACCGTAACAGTCGCTGGGGGCTCAAACGTTGTTGCCCAATCGACGGTGACGATCTCGCGCCCAATCGTCGCCTCAGGAGCAACCGCTATCGTCAAATTCCAGGCGAAAGACGCCAATGGGGATACTCTGACCACCGGTGGACTTTCGGGAGTGACGTTCTTCCTGAAGGGAGCGGGAACAAGCAGCGGAACTTTCAACTCTGTGACCGACAGCGGCAACGGTAAGTATTATGCAAAATTCACGGCAACCACCGCCGGCACATCCAAAACAATAAGTGCGCGAATTTCCACGGATACCGTTAAGACCTCGCTCCCGACTGTAATCGTCAATGCCGGGACGTTTTCAACAGCCAATTCGATAATCACCATTGCATCGAACCCAATCCTCAAATATGACACGACAACCGTGACTTTGCAGGTGAAAGACGGCACAGGGAACAATGTTTTGACCGGAGGATTAAACGTCGAGATTCAAATTTCCGGGAGTGTCAATCCGATCAACAACGGCAAAGCGTACCTGACTGACGTTGTCGACAATCAGAACGGAACTTATTCGTCAAAACTCATTGGCTTGACGACAAGCACGGGGACAGCAATTGCTGCCTACATCTACAACTCGGGGACATCGTCTTATCAACAAGTGAGTTCGTTCCCTGCGCCGGTCACCGTCAATCCCAGACCACTTTCAGTTTCCCAGTCGACGCTGGTAACAGACGCTCTCAACGGGAAAATCGCCCTCGGGGGAGATGTCTACCTCTATCTATATACAAGGAATGACAAAGGAGAAACGTACGACAACGGTTCAAACCTTGGCGCAGGGATGTCCCTCGTTTCGGACGGAACTTCCAGCTTCACCCAAACGGAGGCGTCGCAGATTTTAGGGAACGGTGTTTTCCGAACGAAGTGGCACGCCACCGGCGTAGGAACTGCCAGGCACTTCACAACAACGATTAATGGGAACGCGATCACATCGACGATCCCAACTGTCACTGTTGTACCTGCTGGTGCCGGCGTCACGTATCCCCCATACTCGCAGCAAGCTGTTCCGCTCGATACAACATTTACCTGGGATGCTTCAACGGGCGCCACGACCTATAGAGCGCAGATCGTCGCGGATTCGCTGACCGGTTCTGTCGTCATTGATACCAGCGACTTGACAGCGACTTCGCTCCACCTCACCGGACTCCAGAATTTCCGTACGTACTGGTTCCGTCTAACGGCGATGTACGCGGCCATCGAAAGCGGGATATGGAATGAACGATCGTTCCAGACCGTCATTGCGGCTCCGCAGCCGGTATCTCCTGCAGACCGGGCCGCGGCGGTTGTGTTTCCTCCAGCTTTTGCGTGGTCCAAGTCAAATGGCGTGTCAACGTACCGTTTGCAGGTCTCAAGTGATACCGGTTTCACGACATTGGTTTTTGACCAGGACACCCTCACACAAACAGTTGATACCCTTCAGGGCCTGACGACCGCCGCAAAATATTTTTGGCGGCTAAGCGCCACCGGGAACGGCGGGGCCAGTTCGTTTACAACCACTCGGAGTTTCACGATGGCCTCCGTCAACGCGAGCGAACAGCGGTACTACGTCAAAACTGGCGGCAACGATGCCTCGGCAGGCATTTCATGGGGAACCGCATTTGCCACGGTCCAGCAGGCATTGTCCGTTGCAGCC
This sequence comes from uncultured Ignavibacteriaceae bacterium, assembly GCA_964579855.1. GTDB lineage: Bacteria > Bacteroidota > Ignavibacteria > UBA10030 > UBA10030 > JADGQA01. Next base: position 2,453 of record CAZOIM010000095.1, read on the forward strand.
GCCGGCAGTCAGATTTGGGTCGCGGCCGGAACTTACAAACCCACGGCAACACTCGACCGTTCCGTTTCTTTTCAGCTCAAAAATGGTATCGCAGTCTACGGAGGATTTGCCGGAACGGAAACAAGCGTGGACCAGCGCAACTGGCAGACCAATGTGACCATCCTTTCAGGCGACATCGACGGCGACGCGACGCTGGCGAACAACAGTTATCACGTCGTCGTGGCGAACACGTTCGCGACGGCGGCGCTGGATGGGTTCACCGTTACCGGTGGGAACGCCGACGGCGGACAGCACGGTGGTGGAATTTATTCTTCCTCCGGGTACCCGCTCCTTTCCAATCTTATTGTCAGCAACAACTCGTCGAACGACGAGGGCGGTGGGATGTACAACTTGAATGGCAGCCCGACGTTGAAGAACGTGACGTTCACGGGGAATCACTCTGACAACCGTGGTGGTGGCCTCTATAACGAACAGGGGAACCCTTCTCTTACGTTCTGTTTGTTCTCAAACAATGATGCCACCGATGGAGGTGGGATGATGAACGGTTCCGACTATTCCAACGTACCGCCTGGCAACGCTGTTTTGACGAATGTTGTTTTCAAAAACAACATCGCCAGCCATTTCGGTGGCGGATTGGAAACACAGAACAGTGCACCCCTGTTGAAAAACGTTCTCTTCCATCAGAATACCGGCGGAACGGGGGGAGGAATGTACAACTTCGGGGGCAGTCTCATACTGGCAAATGTGACATTCAGTAACAACATATCGTATTCAGGTGGACAATCGGAGGGCGGTGGAATATTCACTGACTTCGCAGCGACCGCAGAAATCAGGAATGTTATCCTGTGGGGAAATTCCACGAATCAACTCTATATCTACAGAGGCACAGTCATGATTTTCAACAGCCTGATTCAGGGAGGACTAGGGGGGCCGGGCGTTGTGAACCAGTCCGGCGCAATCGCCGACAGCGGTGGCAACATCGATGCCGATCCTCTGTTTCTAAACGTTGGGACCGGAGACCTAAGACTAGGCGCGGGGAGTCCGGCAATCGATTCGGGCAATAACGCAGCGGTCTCGACAATCTCTGATCTGAGCGGCTCCCCCCGAATCGTTGGCGGGAGAGTTGATATCGGAGCGTACGAATACCAGGCAGCTACATCTTCATTTGCCAGTGCCGTTTCACAAAGCGACTCGGTGGATCTATTCGGAAACACCAAGGTCGAGCTTCAATTTTCGGGAATTGCTCCCGGGAGAACAGTGTTCATTTTCTCCAATCGTTACGCAACACGTCCCGACAGTGTCTCGTTTACCGGTCCTCCGCCCACCCAATACAGTCCCTTCCGATGGGTGATCGCAAAAACCGGAGATCTTTTTTCCTCAGCCACACTCTCTCTCGATAACGTCTCGTCCTATCCGGGAGTGGTTGACCCGTCTTCGCTTGTTATTTATCACCGGAGTACGGCTGGGACCGGGGGATTTTCGCCTCTTGCCACAACCTACGATGGAATAACGGACAAGCTTTCTGCGACCATCAATGCATTCAGCGAGTTCATCGTCGGCAGTAACAACAACCCGCTCGCCGCACAGATTACGAGCTTCTCGGGAACGGCAAGCCGTCTCAACGCAGAACTGGAGTGGAAGACTGCGACAGAAGTCAACACGCACGGATTTTTTGTGGAACGGTCATTCATCGGTTTCCTCAATGGCGACAGCACATCTCAAGGAGTCGATGCCGGATTGAAGCAATGGACGAATGCAGGTTTTATCAAAGGTTCGGGCACAAGTACCACGCCGCGCCACTATTCGTTCCTGGACAAATTAGTCCCGCCGGGTCGCTATTCATACCGGCTAAGAACGCTTGACAACGACGGATCGAACGGTATTTCGCGGTCGATCAATCTTGAGATTGGAACGGCTCCAAGAATCTTTTCGCTTGCCCAGAACTATCCAAATCCGTTCAACCCAACGACGACGATTGAGTTTACCCTTCCGAGCGACGGAAGAGCCAAACTCGTCGTCTACAATGTGCTCGGGCAGGAAGTCGCAACACTGCTTGACCAACCGTTGAAGGCGGGCGAGTACCATCAGGCCGTCTTGAATGCTACGCGACTTTCGTCGGGGATGTATGTCTCCGTGCTTCGATTCAACAACAAGCAGTTGGTGAAAAAGATGCTCTTGCTGAAATGACGACCAAGAAGCTCTGCGTGGCAACGAAGAAACTGGTAATTGTGAAGTAGGTTTCGCAGCGGATACGTTGCGAATTGCCAGAAAGCCTGCGCGAGCAATGTAGGCTTTTGTGTTTCAAGTATCCAAGAGCCGACAATGGCTCTCTATTCTCGGTTTATTCGAGATCCCATCCATTCACGATTTCAAATCGTACAAATCCTCAGAGCGACAATTCGCTGAGCTGAGTGTGATCACCAGATGATTGAATCGCTCGCCGGGATTCATTACCTTGAATAGTGAGAACAATGACGTACGGTTTTATCCTTCTTGTCGTTACAAGCATTTCTTCCGAACAACTCACTTCGCAGAAAAAATTCCTCTTCGATGCAACAAAAGCCGAGACCGCCGGAAACGCTGACTGGGTTATTGATGAAGATGGCAGTCCCCAGCGTTTCCCCACCCCTCCCGAATCAACTGTAACCGCCAGTACTCCGGAAACGTATTGGACGGGTGCATTGTCTGCTTGGGGTATTGCCCTCGTGAAGATGGGACATCACGTTGAGACGCTACCATCTGGAACGACAATTTCGTACGGCAACGCATCCTCTCTTCAGGACCTGACAAACTATGATGTCTTCATCGTCGATGAACCAAACTCACCGTTCAGCACGGCGGAAAAGACCGCTCTGATCCAGTTTGTGGAGAATGGCGGCGGACTATTCATGATCTCTGACCATGGGGCGGCGGATAGAAACAATGACGGTTGGGATGCTGTCCGGGTATGGAACGACCTCATGAGAAACAACTCTGTGCAATCGCTGCCGTTCGGGATGTTGCTCGATTCCACAAATATCTCGGAAACAACGACTAACATTCTCTCATCGCCGGCGAATAGGATTCTTAACGGCCAGGCGGGACCAGTAACAGCATTCAAATTCAGCAACGGCTCCACGATCACAATCGATCCGAACTCGAATTCAACGGTCCAAGCACTCATTTGGCAATCGGCATATCCTCAGGGACTGGTGAAGGTGTTGGTTGCCTCCGCTCGCTACGGAAAGGGGAAAGCGGTTCTCGTTGGCGACAGTTCACCTGCGGATGATGGAACCGGGGCCTCCGGAAACAGCTTGTTTAATGGATGGACCGGTGATGTCGGTGCGAGCCATGCAAATCTGCACTTGAATGCATCGATCTGGCTTGCCGAACTCGACACATCAACAACGGGAGTACTGTCCCCGAGCTCACCGACGCCTTCGTTTATCCTTGGTCAGAATTATCCCAACCCGTTCAATCCTACGACCGAGTTGGAATTCAGTTTGCCAAAAGACGGGAGAGTCGTGCTGCAAGTCTATGATATCCTCGGTCGGGAAGTCGCTACGTTGTACGATGGAGAAGGACGCGCGGGAAGGATGTATCGCGGCACGTTCGACGGCTCTCGATTCGTCAGCGGCGTCTATTTCGCCCGCCTAGAATCGGGCGGAAAACAGTTGCTAAAAAAGATGTTGATGATTAAATGATGATGCATTCCCCGAACGGCACGCAGTGATCTCTCCAACATCCGGTTCGCATCGAAAGCCCTCATCGGTTTGCGTCCGATGGGGGCTTTCATCTTGCATCCCCTTCTCATTTTTCCTACTTTGACGCATCGAGAATTTCATCATCCTACACAATGGAGAATTTATGGCCGACCACGTCTACAAAATTATCGAATTGACAGGATCTTCTTCGAAAGGCATCGAAGACGCGGTTGAAAACGCTGTTGCACGCGCAGCGCAGACTGTCCGCAATATGCGTTGGGTTCAAGTCACTGACACCCGGGCACACGTCGAAAACAATAAGATTGCCCATTGGCAAGTGTCAATCAAAATTGGCTTCACGATGGAGTAATGGCAGAAAGCAGTTGATTCGGTCATGCTTGAACCGGTGAACATAAACGGCGCGGAACATTATGTGTGGGGCGACGGCTGCGAAGGCTGGCATTTGGTGAAGACTGAAAACCTCAGCGTCATCCAGGAACGGGTTCCTCCGGGAAAGTCTGAACGCAAGCACTATCACGAGAAGTCCAGACAGTTCTTTTATGTCTTGGAAGGAATTGCCACGCTCGAAGTTTCGGATCAATCGTTCACTCTTCGTGAACGAGAAGGGATCGAAATTTCGCCGTCGGTTCCACATCGGCTGCTCAACAATTCGACAAAGGATTTGGAATTCCTTGTCATATCTGCTCCAAGAAGCCACGGTGACCGAATCGATGTTTAATGCACCGGTCGGTCTTTATTGCGACCGATAGGCAACAATTCGAAAACTTCGACGCCGCTGGTTCGTTCAATAATTGATGACAACACCGGTAATGAACGTCACAGCTCAATTATGAACAAAGCTTGGCTGGTTCCGATTCTTGTATTGGTCTTCATCGGTTGTTCCAAATCAAAGCAAAATTCATCTCACACTTCAGCTGAAGCTTCAGCACTCCATCTGTTCCAGCAAGCAGGCCGGTTTGGCTACAGGGATTTGACTGGGATTGTAGTGCTGGATGCGAAATTTGTCGATGCCGGGGAGTTTTCCGAAGATCTTGCCCGCGTCCGACTGGACCCGAATGGATCCTGGGGCTACATCAACAGCAGCGGCGATGTTGTGATCCCTGCCCAGTTCGATGGGGCGAGCGACTTTCACAACGGCAAAGCAATCGTCCTCATCAACGATAAATACTACTTCATTGCGACGGATGGCAAACGTCTCGGCACATTCGATGAAGAAACTCAGGACAAGCCTCTGTCCGTTGGCGATACATTGTACGTCATTCACCCGAACGGGTTGATTGCCCGGGCATTGGGCGATTTGAATGCAAGCGCCATGGGACAGGTTCAATTCGGAGAAGCAGTAACGTACGCGTATGATCCGCATCCAAAACAGTTTCAATCGATAGACGGTCTCCGTGGAGCATGGTTGTCTGTTCGGTACCAAAATAAGCAAGGGTATCTCTTCGGTTTGTATCTCTCGCGGTATCTTCAGACGACGGAAAAGCGCGCGGTAGAGACATATCGAGTTGTCGTTTCTTCAAAAAATGACAACAGTTATTCTGTTTACACATTGACGCGATATTCATCCGGCGGGTTCCTCAATACTCACGATGCCTCCCAGGTGACTGAGAGCCGGGAAATTGTTCCCAACGCCAATGTGGAAGAGGTTATTGCAAGAATGAAGTTGTTTCCGACGGGAGAGTTTGGTCCGATCGTTCAACGATTCACCGGCGTATCCGGTTCGTTCACGAATGAAAATGGAGAGACGGTTGCTATTGCTGTCCGGCGTTTTGCGGACGGATTCTTTGATACCGTATCTTTTTCAAGGAAGGGCGATACTGGTACGTTCGAATTTACTCTGACCAAGGTTAGCAGGGAAGATGTGGAAATCACCACCTCCACGACCTCGGAAAGCGCCGAAACTGCCTCCCCTTCGGAAACCGGAGAGTAAACGGAGCATTTCGCAATTCACCAACAACAAAGACAAAGTCAAACCATCAATTTCAACATTCCCATGAAACGAATTCTTCCGATTTCTTATCTCATCCTGCTTTGTTCCTATTCATTGCTCATCGCCCAGAAATCCGTTGATCAACGTGTGGACTCTTTACTTGCGATCATGTCGATTGAGGAAAAAGTCGGCCAGCTTGTCCAATACAGCAATGGTTCCATCGATCGTACCGGCCTTATCCGACAAGGGAAAGTTGGTTCCATGCTGAATGTTCTTGGGACAGCAGAGACGAGAGAGTTCCAGCATATCGCAGTTCAGGAATCACGATTGAAAATCCCGCTCATCTTTGGATTCGACGTCATCCACGGTTACCGGACGACGTTTCCGATTCCTCTCGCAACTGCGTGCACGTGGGACCCGGGACTCATTGAAAGGGCCGAGCGCGTCGCAGCCACGGAAGCAACCGCATCCGGAGTGCATTGGACGTTTGCACCGATGGTCGATATCGCCCGCGATCCACGTTGGGGTCGCATTGCCGAAGGAGCTGGCGAAGATCCGTATTTGGGATCCGTCATTGCGGCTGCACGCGTGCTGGGATTCCAGGGAACCGACCTGACGTCTCCGACGTCCATGCTCGCTTGCGTAAAGCATTTTGCCGCCTACGGAGGAGCGGAAGGCGGACGTGACTACAATACCGTCGATATTTCCGAACGAACACTGCGCGAGATCTATCTGCCTCCGTTTCACGCTGCCGTCCAGGCGGGAGCGGGTTCGCTGATGTGTTCCTTCAACGAAATTGACGGAACACCGAGCAGCGGAAACAGAAAACTCTTGACGGACATACTACGCGGGGAATGGGGTTTCGACGGATTTGTTGTGAGCGACTGGGGATCGATCGGCGAGATGTTGAACCACGAGAATGTTGCGGATTCCACGCAGGCGGCGGATCTAGCGCTGCATGCCGGCGTCGACATGGATATGGAGTCCGGATGTTATGCGGATTTTCTCGCCGCGTCAGTCAAGAATGGTCGCCTGCCGGAAGCGGAGCTCAACGAAGCCGTTCGCCGGGTGTTGCGGGAGAAATATCGCCTCGGTTTGTTTGACAACCCCTACAAGAATTGTGATGCTGAACGGGAGAAACGAGATATTCTTTCGCCAGCCAATCGTCAACTTGCGCGTACGGTCGCCGAGCGTTCCATCGTTCTATTAAAGAATGAAAACAGCCTTCTTCCTTTGAGCAAACAGATCGGGACACTTGCAGTAATCGGTCCGCTTGCCGACAATCAATACGATCCGCTCGGACCGTGGTCCGGACACGGCAGCCCGGAAGATGTTGTGACAGTAATGAACGGGATCAGAACAAGGGTGTCTTCAAGGACGAAGATCCTCTTCGCCCGAGGCTGCGACATCAACGATCAATCGACGGATGGATTCAACGATGCGGTCGCTATCGCAAAACAATCAGATGTTGTCGTTGCGGTCGTTGGCGAATCGGCTGCGATGAGTGGAGAGGCCGCGAGCCGCTCTTTCATTGGTTTGCCGGGGAACCAGGAAGATCTTCTTCGCGCACTTCAGGCAACAGGGAAACCGTTGGTGGTGGTGCTGATGAACGGCAGGCCTCTGGCAATTCCGTGGATCGCAGAGCACGTTCCGGCAATCCTGGAAACGTGGTTTCTCGGTGTTGAGGCGGGCAACGCAATTGCTGATGTCCTCTTCGGCGATTACAATCCCAGCGGCAAAATAACGGCAACGTTTCCTCGCGCGACTGGACAGATTCCCATCTACTACAATCACAAGAATACCGGTCGTCCATTTATTGACACGGTCAAGTGGACATCAAAGTACATTGAT
>CAZOIM010000095.1:10037-13583 GCA_964579855.1 uncultured Ignavibacteriaceae bacterium
TTGGACTGCCGAACCGGGAACGTTCAAGGTTTTTGTCGGACCCAACAGCGCGGATGGATTGGAGAAAGTATTCGAGTACGTGGACCGCTAAGAGGCTTTGGAGCCTTAGCATCTATTACCAATTAACCAATCGTCGGGGGCTTATGCCTGAAATCGACCGAGTACGTGTCTAATTGTTGAGAGAAGAAGACAATTCTCCGATCTTCGAATAGGTATTCTCCTCAAAAAGATGTATCTTATCCTAGCTGCAAGTCGCAGCGACCCGCCTCCGGTCGATCAAGAATCGGAAGCGGACATTTGAGACCCGCTCTCCGATAACGAGAAGCCAAGGTACTGAAGGGAAGTTCTTCGTCGACCGCCGTTCGCAATGGCAAACGGCTTTCCCCATTTCCCCCAACAAATCTTTCGCACATCACCATCTGTGCAGCGCGTTTCACCAATTTTCATTCAAGGATAGTTTATGTCATTTTCAAAACTTGGTCTCACCGACCAACTCGTGCAAGGCATTCTTGCAACAGGATACACCGCACCAACCGAAATCCAGTCGCGCGCAATTCCGCTCGCGGTTCAGGGAAAAGATATCATCGGTTGTGCACAAACCGGAACAGGAAAGACGGCAGCGTTTGTCCTGCCTCTTATCAACCGTCTCTCAGCGCCGCACCACTCTGCGCGTCGACACGTGAGAGCACTCATATTAACGCCAACACGGGAACTCGCCCAACAGGTCGAAGATTTTATCACCGGCTACGGTCGCTTCACGAGTCTTCAAAGCCTTTCTGTCTACGGCGGCGTCAACATGGGCAACCAGTTGAAACGCCTCGCCCGGGGTGTGGATATTGTTATTGCAACCCCCGGCAGACTGCTGGACCATATGAACCGGCGAAGCATCGATCTTTCCAAGGTCGAAGTCCTCGTGCTGGACGAAGCCGACCGGATGTTCGATATGGGATTTATCAACGACGTCCGCAAGATTATCGCGAAAGTTCCCGCTGATCGTCAGACCCTTTTGTTTTCGGCAACAATGTCCAAAGAAGTCCGGGCATTGACAGCCTCCATTCAAAAGCATCCCGAGCTTATCGAAATCGGCGAGCGAAGAAAACCCGTCGAAACCGTCACACAACATTTCTACTCCATTCCTCAGGATCAGAAGATGGATCTGTTGTTCCATATTCTCGACACCACGGCCATGGATAGCGTGCTGGTGTTTTCGAGGACCAAGCATGGTGCCGATAAGATTTCTCATCGACTGGAACGCAAAGGCATCAAAGCGATTGCAATCCATTCCAATCGGACGCAATCCCAACGTGATCAGGCCCTCTCAGGATTCAAACAGGGACAATTCAAAGTTCTCGTTGCAACCGACATCGCTGCCCGAGGTATCGACGTGGAAGGCATTTCACACGTCGTCAACTACGACACGCCGACATTCGCCGAGGATTATATCCATCGTATCGGCAGGACCGGACGCGCCAGTCTTAAGGGAGACGCGTTGACGTTTGTGTCGCGTGAAGAACAGAAGCATCTCAAAAAGATCGAGCATTTCGTGGAAAAGCGTTTCGAATTGAAACGGTATCCAGGCTTTGACTACACAAAGAGACCCGAGGCATCTCCGGCTGGGCAACAACCTGATCGGCGCAGAGAAGAACGTCCTCGTCACGGTCATACTCCATCCAACGGAAGGCCGGCCTATCCGCAGCATCGCGATCGCCGCAATGAGGGACAACCCCACAGCGGCCCATCCAACGGGAGGCCAGCTCACGAGCAATCACGTGAGTCATCCAATCGAGGGGTTTGGAAAGGTTCAAGACCGGATATACAGAAGCGAAGAGCTAAACAGGAATTCTCGGGAACCGTAAATCCAAAAACGGCGCAGGAGAACAACTGGCGAAAACTCGTGGAAGAAACTCCCGATGGAAAGCGGACGTTCCGCAAGAAACTGAAACGTCTGTTTCAGGGGGACTGAGTATCGCGCTTCAATGTTGAACGCCATTGGCTTCGATGGGGGCAGATGATGTGGACTCTCCCCATCGATGTCCGATGGAATTAATCGTTGGTCTCTGATGTTATAGGAGAATAGTTCACAGACAGAAATGTTCTCCACAATGAAAGAACTTGTATGATTGATTGGCAAAAGACTCGCTCTACCTGGTCACCCCGCATCCTGAGTGTCATGCGTATCGTTGTCGCTTTTCTCTTCTTGGTGCACGGCAGCCAAAAACTCTTCGGCATACCTTCTTCCGGACAACCGTTCCATAGTCTCGATCCGTTTTCACTTATTTGGTTTGCCGGCATCATCGAATGTTTTGGAGGAGGTTTACTTTTCCTCGGAATTTTCACGCGTCCGGTTGCCTTCCTCTTGTCAGGAGAAATGGCTGTAGCCTATTTCAAAGCCCACGCCCCTTATGGGCTGCTGCCACTGCTCAATCACGGTGAACTTGCTGTCATCTACTGTTTCGTCTTTTTCTATCTCATATTCGCAGGTGGTGGCGCTTGGAGCCTCGATAGGCTTCTGCGAAACTGGACCCACAAAATTTAATACGTCCGATAAGCCGAGCCTGATTCAAGCTCTCGCAGCACTTCCCCGGGATGTTTGATTCCTCGGGTTGTGTTTGGCTGTTCATGTTCGGGCCTTCAAGTTTTTCTTGATCCTCTAACCCCCTCTGTTTAACTTTGATGTGTTGTGACCGACGATTTGTATCCGGTCAACCAGGCGAGCGCGGACTGGAAATCCTCAAGGTGCTTCATTATCTCTGACCATCCACGCTTTTTCCGCATTCAAGCGTGGCAAACCATTAATGTTTACCCCCAACCGATGAGACCATGAATTCTCCTATAACGCTTACTGCTCTTGCTAAAATGATCGACCATTCACTGCTTCATCCCACCATGACGGATGAGGCGATTAGCAAAGGGTGCGAACTGGCAAGACGATATGATGTCGCCACGGTGTGTGTAAAGCCGTACTCGATTCTCGCGGCCCGGGATATTTTGAGAGGTTCTGGCGTCGGCGTCTGCGCGGTGGTCGGTTTCCCTCACGGTAATAGCACCGTGGCGATCAAGGTGAAAGAGGCACAAGAAGCAATCCGGGACGGCGCCGCCGAGATCGATGTCGTCATCAACATTGGGAAGGTGCTCAGCGAAAACTGGGATTATGTTTCCAAGGAAGTTGCCACGATGAATCAGACCGTGGTGGATAATCATGCGATTCTCAAAGTGATTTTCGAAAACGACTACCTCGAAGACAGATACATTATCAAACTGTGTGAAATTTCGTCATCCCACGCCGTCGCATTTGTGAAGACTTCCACCGGTTACGGTTTCGTCCGACAATCGAATGGAATGTACAGTTATGCCGGAGCCACCGATCACCACTTGCGCTTGATGCGAGAGCACTGTCCGCACACGGTCGGCATCAAAGCGGCGGGAGGTGTTCGCACATTGGACGACCTCTTGCGTGTTCGCGCCCTTGGAGTGAGTCGAATCGGTGCGACGGCGACGGAGACAATTCTGGAGGATGCCCGGAAAAGAGGTTACCGGTAGGAGGTT
>CAZOIM010000096.1:0-7383 GCA_964579855.1 uncultured Ignavibacteriaceae bacterium
CATTATAGTCTCCTCGACGGCGCTTCCACCATCAATGGTTTGATCGATGCCGCTGTGGCCAATGAAATGTCCGCAGTGGCTCTCACCGACCATGGAGTGATGTTCGGTGCACTGGAATTCTACAAGAAAGCAAAGAAAGCCGGAATCAAGCCAATCATCGGCTGCGAAGCATACGTCGTCCCCAAGGGAACGAGATTTGACAAGCCGCAGACCTCGGAACGCGACACCCGGAAGAGAGGCGGAGAACTGTACCACCACCTTCTGTTACTGGCAAAGAACGAAATCGGTTATAAGAATCTCATGAAGTTGAGTACTCTTTCGCACATCGAAGGGTACTATTATAAACCGCGGATTGACCTTGAATTGCTTGCGAAGTATCGGGAGGGGATCATCTGTACGTCGGCGTGTCCGATCGGCATCATTGGCTCCTACCTTGTCAACAATGAGTACGATCAGGCCCGTTCTGTTGCCGGTGTCTACAAGGATATTTTTGGCGACGATTTCTACGTTGAAATCCAAAATCACGGAATGGATATCGAAAAGAATATCCTCCTTAATGCTCCGAAGATCGCGAAGGAGTTGAACATCAGGCTCGTCGCAACGAACGATTGTCACTACATCAAGCAAGAACACGCTATTCCCCATAATATCATGCTATGCATACCCGATGCGACGAGCGCCTACGCTCCGGATTATCGGGCTCTCCGCTACGGCTCATCAGAGTTGTATTTCAAATCGGCAAGCGAAATGATCGCGTTGTTCAAGGACTTTCCGGAAGCAATTGAATCAACGCTGGAAATAACCGCAAAGTGTGCCCTGGAATTGAGCCTGAAGAAAAACTTCATGCCTGAATTTCCAATACCTCCTGAGTCCGGAGCGAAGAATCTTGAGGAATATCTCGAGAAGCTTGCCAACGAAGGAGTCAGGCGACGGTATAGTACTGTAAGTTCTGAAATCGAAACCCGACTCAAGCACGAGCTCGGTGTTATCAACAGAATGGGCTATGCGGGGTACTTCCTCATTGTTCAGGACTTCATTGCGAAGGCAAGAGAAATGGGAGTACGCGTCGGGCCCGGAAGAGGGAGCGCGGCAGGGAGTTTGGTGTCGTATGCCTTGGCCATTACGGATGTCGATCCACTGAAATATGATTTGCTCTTCGAACGATTCCTCAATCCGGATCGTGTAAGCATGCCTGATATTGACATCGATTTTTCAGATTCGAAAAGGGAAAAAGTCATCGAATATGTTCGCGCGAAGTATGGGGAGAATTCTGTTGCTCAGATTATCACGTTTGGATCTCTGTCAGCGCGTGCAGTGCTGAAAGATGTCGGAAGAGTCCTTGGTATTCCGCTCGGCACCATCGATTCGATTACCAAGCAAATACCCGTTGTTCAGGGGAAGGTGACAAAGATCGCGGAAGCACTCGATACGATACCAGATTTGGCATGGGTAAAGGAAAGCCAGGACGAAAAGATCGACCTCCTCATTGAGTCGGCCAAAGTCCTGGAAGGGATGCATCGAAATGTCTCCACACACGCGGCTGGCGTCGTCATCGCGCCGGGTGATATCAGTGATTATGTGCCGATGTACAAGACCCCACAATCTGACTTGATGACCCAGTATAACATGAAGGACCTTGAGGAGGCCGGACTTCTCAAAATGGATTTCCTTGGACTCCGCACTCTGACGGTCATCGAAAATGCCCTCGAGCTCATACAACAGCGCCACGGCATCGATCTCAATCTCGATACTCTCCCGGAATCCGATCCGAAGACCCTGGAACTCTTTTCGAAAGGACAGACTGTCGCACTATTCCAGTTCGAAAGTTCGGGCATGCAAGATTATCTGAGAAGACTGAAACCTTCTTCCATCCACGATCTCGTTGCCATGAACGCGCTCTATCGCCCCGGTCCGATGGAGATGATCCCGGATTTCATTGCGCGCAAACATGGAAAACAGGGAATCAGCTATCTCCATTCAAAAATGGAACCCATCCTGCGCGATACCTACGGCATCATCGTGTATCAGGAGCAGGTGATGAAGATCGCGAATGAAATTGCGGGCTTCACTCTCGCTCAAGCAGATATCATGCGTCGCGCGATGGGGAAGAAAGACAAAGAGCTTATGACCCGGCAGAAGAAGGAATTTGCCGAGGGTGCTGCGAAGAACGGGATTGACAAAAAGTCTGCGAGCGAAATATTTGAATTGATCGAGAAATTCGCTTCGTATGGTTTCAACAAATCCCATAGTGTGGCGTATTCTGTACTCGCATACCAAACGGGATATTTGAAGGCCCACTATCCTGCAGAATACATGGCGGCGACACTGTCGAGTGAAATGGACAATACGGACAAGATTGTTCTTCTCATCGATGATTGTCGCAAGATTGGCATCGCTGTTCTTCCGCCGGACGTCAATGAAAGCGGAGTCCAGTTCAGTGTGACGGACAAGGGGATTCGATTTGGGTTGAGCGCAATCAAGAACGTGGGGATTTCTGCCGTGGAGCAAATTGTCTCGACTCGGACTGAAAAGGGCAAGTTCAACGATATTTTTGATTTTTGCAGCCGGGTCGACCTACGATTGACAAATAAAAGAACGATTGAGAGTCTCATTCAGGCCGGGGCATTCGATACGCTGCACGACAACCGTGCCCAGCTGTTTGGCGCCGTCGACCGTGTTGTGAGTTTTGGGCAGAACATTCAGGAATCCTCTGGAAGGGGGCAGTCAACCCTTTTTGATTCAAGTTCCGCGAAAGTATTCTCGCGCCCCGCACTTCCGGCACTTGTTGATTGGAGTGAAACGGAGAAACTGTCGAGGGAAAAGACTATCCTTGGCTTCTATGTTTCGGGTCATCCGTTGATGAAATACGCAGATGAAATTGAAGCGTTCGCTTCTGCAAAACTGGGCGACCCGCAAAGTGTGAAACCGAATTCAACAATCCGGGTTTGTGGGATAATTACCAACGTGAAGAAGATGGTGGACAAACGGGGAAATCAGATGGCATTCATATCCATCGAAGATTTCACGGGCAAGGCCGAGTGCATTGTCTTCTCAGACCCGTTCAAGAAATACGGCAGCATCCTGGGTTCAGGCTCAATCATTATGGTCATCGGGAGAAATGACGGGAACGATGAGGCGATTAAAGTGATCGTGAATGAAGTGATCCCTATCGACAAAGTGAAGGAGCGATTTGCCAAGAGCGTTGTATTTGACGTCAATCTCGACTCGATGGATGAAGGGACCATCTTCGAGCTCGGCAAGTTGTTGGAGACACACCGGGGAAATTGCGTGTGCTACTTCAACGTGAACGGTGGCGGATTATCGAAGAATTCCATATATTTGACTAGAAAGTATGTTATAGATCCAAATAATCAATTCATCTCGGCCGTCAAAGATCTGTTGGGAGAACGTGCCGTGAGACTTCAGGGATGACGGTATCAAAGGAGAGTGTATGAAGCCTGTTGAAGTGACCGACGCAAACTTTCAAAACGAGGTTTTAAATTCCGATAAACCCGTTTTGATTGATTTCTGGGCAGAGTGGTGCGGACCGTGCAAGATGATTGCGCCGATGGTGGAAGAACTTGCCAACGAGTACGATGGAAAGCTGAAAGTCGGCAAGGTGGACGTAGATTCAAACCAACAGACCTCGATGCAGTATGGCATCCGAAGCATTCCGACGCTGCTGATTTTCAAAGGCGGCAAAGTCGTGGATCAACTTGTCGGTGCCGTCCCGAAGAAAATGCTAGCCGAAAAAGTCGCAAAACACCTGAACTGACGACTCTCATAGACAATGCGAGAATGCCTGCTGGTGTCGGGGCTTCTCGCATTTTTGTTTTCCAGCGTCTGCTGACCAGTAAAGGACTACTCACGTGGAGCAATTCAAGAAAAGAACACACACATGCGGTCAACTGCGAGCATCCGATGTCAAAAAGCAGGTGACGCTTACAGGTTGGGTCGACAAGCGGCGAAATCTTGGTGGTCTCATCTTTGTCGATCTCAGAGACCGGCACGGCTTGACTCAAGTCGCGTTTGAACCCGACAGGAGCGGTGCGTGTTACGAACTTGCGAAGACGTTGCGTTCGGAATTCGTGATTTCTGTAAGCGGGACGGTCGTACCACGCCCCGAAGGACAAGCGAACAAAAGCATGCCCACCGGTGAAATCGATGTTGAAGCGACAGAACTTACCGTTCTGAACAAAGCGGAGACACCGCCGTTCCCCATTGAAGATTCCATCGACGTTGCAGAAGACCTGCGCTTGAAATACCGGTACCTGGACCTTCGAAGGCCAATTGTTCAGAAAAACCTACTTCTTCGCCACCGAACGTATCAGGCAGCCCGTTCCTATTTCGATCGGAACGGATTTATCGAGATCGAAACACCCATCCTGATGAAGAGCACTCCCGAAGGAGCAAGGGATTATCTCGTACCGAGCCGAATCCATCACGGCAAGTTCTATGCATTGCCTCAATCCCCACAGACCTATAAACAAATCCTGATGGTGGCTGGATTTGATCGGTATTTTCAGATTGTGAAATGTTTTCGTGATGAAGACCTCCGTGCGGATCGACAGCCGGAATTTACGCAGATTGACGTGGAAATGTCGTTCGTCGACGAAAACGATGTCCTGGCGGTAACAGAAGGCGCAATCAAAGAAATGTTCGGATCGGTCATCAATGTTGATACGCCAATTCCATTTCCCCGGATGACGTACAAAGAGGCGATGGAACAATATGGCAGCGACAAGCCCGACACGCGGTTTGAAATGAAGATCGGAATATGTTCGGACGAAGTTGCGACAAGCGGATTCAAAGTCTTCAGTGAGACAATAAAGAAGGGCGGAATCGTTGCCGGCATTTGTGCGCCGGGCGCCTCTGCGTACTCGCGGAGTCAACTCGATGGACTCACTGATCTGGCAAAGTCTCTTGGCGCAGGGGGGCTTGTGTATCTGAAGATGCAGGGCGATTCCATCGAGTGTTCAGCTTCCAAATTCGTTACGGCGGAAGAATCAAAGAGAATTGCGGAGAAGCTGCAAGCAAAGAGTGGAGACCTTGTTCTGATTGTTACCGGTACCTGGCAAAAAGTGCTTACTGTCCTTGGCAGTTTGCGATTGGAAATGGCGAATCGCCTCAGCCTTGTTCCTCAGAACAAATGGAATCTGCTGTGGGTAACCGACTTTCCACTTCTCGAGTTTAGCGAGGAAGACAAGCGATTTGTCGCTGTTCATCATCCCTTCACGGCGCCAAAGTCCGAGGATATCTCATTCCTTGACACGGATCCATTGAAAGCACGGGCCCGCGCATACGATCTCGTCCTGAATGGTTCCGAAATTGCCGGAGGGAGTATCCGTATCCACGATTCGGCCCTTCAAACAAAAATGTTTGGACTGATGGGAATCAACGAAGCCGAAGCAAAATCAAAATTTGGATTCATGCTGGAAGCGTTCAAATACGGGGCGCCTCCCCACGGCGGTATAGCATTTGGGTTAGACCGTATCGTCATGTACATGACGGGGAGCAAATCCATTCGCGACGTGATTGCCTTCCCCAAGACGACGAGCGCGATGTCCCTCATGGACGAATCGCCGTCCACCGTTGACCAAAAGCAATTGGACGAGCTGCACATTCGAATTCAATGAGCACATTGTCCTGACGGTGCAGAGAATGATGCTGAAAACAATTTCTCCAAAAATCTGGCAGGTGGCGGTGCTGATGTCATTTCCTTTTGAATCCTCATTGCTTGGCCAGGACTTTGCCGCCGAAGATTCCACGAGAACTGAACATGCACAGATGGTGCATCACGTTGAAGCGGGAATTAATCCGGTTGGCATATTGGTAGAGTACCGTTATCAATGGATGCCCTATTTCAGCACCGATGCGATGATAAGTCCTTTTTCACCGGCAATTGGGATGGGTGTGACGCTCTCACCGATATGGTTTTTCTTTGTCCAAGGCGTTCTCGGCAAAGGGACAGACAAAGAACAATGGACTCTTGATTGGCCACCAGGCTTCAAGGCGGACTACTTTTACGGATGGAATGCAGGTGTACGATTGCCGATTAATCCCATGAAAACACGGGTCTACATTTTACTCGGCGTAGGGCAGACAAAGTACGTTCAGAAACGATACCAATACAATGGCGGTGGTTTTTTGATTGGCCCGCCGCCTGCTCCACTGTACAGAACTGAAACGAGATTAACGGAGATTCGCTAAGGTGCAGACCTTGACGCTTTGCGCGTTAGAGTCTGTGCCTGGGGTGTCAAGGTCTGACACCTTGAGCGGTTGTTCGGTAGCGCAAGCACGCGGGTTGCGGCGGCGTAAGGGCTTTTAGCGAATCTCCGTTCGGTAGTCGCAATCTTCGCGTTTACGCGAAGTTATCAAAACGACACTATAACAAATCACAAACACAAAGGGACGCTTTATGAAAGTAGCACTTGGTTGTTTTCTTCTGATACCGTTATTGATTTTTACTACAGTACGAACTGTCAAGAAGGTGCGGTATGATATTGATTGCGGAGGGCACTTGAAGCGTGCGGCGGATGCGAATACGGTAGAGATTGCAAAGATCGAATTGAAGACGACCCTTGACTACTTGAAAGAGAACGAAATGACGAAAGGATACACCTCGGTACTTTACCAAACGCCGGACGAAGATATTGCATTCTGGTTCAACAACCTTACGCAATCATACGGCGAATTGGAACGAGTCACAGAAAATGCCTCACAACTTGAAAAGAGTAATCTATTGATAAAATTGCGAGAGACTTTACTTGACCACGGGAAAGACGGCGACACGGTAACGGAACCTTTAGGAATTAGCATTTATCCAAACAACGTAATGTATGCATGGTGGGCATTGATTTCTGGATTGATGGCGTGCGTTGGCGTGGGGTTGCTTCTATGGAAGATTTTTGAACACTAAAAGGATTCGGTGTCGTTTTGATTCGCGTGCGAGCGACTACCGAACAGAAATGTACACGCTTGGCCTCGGGTTTTCGTTCTAATGGCGATGAAACAGAAAATAAGAATTGCATCGGGTCAAGGATTCTGGGGCGATCTCCTGACAGCGCCGGTCGATCAGGTGACGAAAGGTCCCATCGACTATATGATGCTGGACTACCTTGCGGAAGTCACGATGTCCATTCTCCAGAAGCAGAAGCGAAAGGACCCGAGGCTCGGATACGCAAAGGACTTCGTCGAGCTGATGGAAAAGATCCTCAGCGTTTGTTTGGAGAAGAATATCAAGATCATTACAAACGGCGGTGGAGTAAACCCCATCGCATGCAGCGAAGCAATTCTGGCAGCAGCAAAGAAACTCGGAATACAATCGCTGAAGATCGGCGTAGTCGAGGGGGACGACATTCTTGATCGAATCGACGATTACGC
>CAZOIM010000096.1:7483-13483 GCA_964579855.1 uncultured Ignavibacteriaceae bacterium
CAAATTGTCATCACGGGCAGGACGACCGATACTGGTCTTACGCTTGCTCCGATGATTCATGAATTTGGCTGGTCGTTGACAGATTGGAATAAACTTGCGGCGGGGACGGTTGCCGGCCATATTCTTGAATGTGGCGGTCAATCCAGCGGCGGAAATTTCTCTGCTGACTGGAAATCGGTTCCGGATCTCGCGCACATCGGCTTTCCGATCGCAGAGGCATTTCCAAACGGCGAGGTGGTGATAACCAAACACGAAAACACGGGGGGTCTCGTATCGTTGCAGACCGTCAAAGAGCAGCTGCTCTACGAGATTGGGAATCCGAAGGAATACATCACGCCGGATTGTGTTGCCGACTTCACATCAATTCAGCTTGAACAAGTTGGAAAAGATCGTGTTCGGGTGTTTGGCGTTCATGGAAAAACCGCAACGGAATTCTATAAAGTGTCGATGTCGTACCTCGACGGCTA
Organism: uncultured Ignavibacteriaceae bacterium; assembly: GCA_964579855.1. Classification (GTDB taxonomy): domain Bacteria; phylum Bacteroidota; class Ignavibacteria; order UBA10030; family UBA10030; genus JADGQA01. The sequence goes on from CAZOIM010000096.1 coordinate 7,951, forward strand.
CACAGCGTTCAGCACGTTGACATATACCTGGCCTGATGCAATCGAGAAGGCAAAGAAAGCGGATGAAATATTGAGCTCCCGGCTGGCCGATTTGCATTTGGAATTCGAAGAGTACAGAAGTGAATTTCTGGGTTACGATTCAAGCCACAGTTCGATCGCAAGCCATCCAAAGGATCCGAGTGAAGTAGTGCTTCGCGTGGGCGTTCGAAGTCAGGACTATGCTTCCGTGGAACGATTCGGGAAAGAAATTGCCCCGCTCATTCTCACCGGACCGCCATCGGTAACCGGTTTTGCTGGAGGGCGCCCGAAACCAAGTGAAGTCGTGTCCTATTGGCCATCGTTAATCCCGAAGAGTGCCGTCTCTTCTTCGGTCGTAATCAAGGAGATCGGTGCTTGAAGATCCAACTGATCACAATTTGTCACGGTCGTTCCGGAGACAAAGGCGATACCGCGAATGTGGGTTTGATTGCACGGAAGCATGAATATTATCCGCTCATTGAGAAATATGTGACTGCGGAGTTGGTCGGGAAATATTTCAAGGGCATCGCATTGGGAGCGGTCGAACGCTTTGAGCTCCCGAATCTCTGGGCGTTGAATTTTTTGCTTCACAATGCCCTTGGCGGGGGCGGAACGAAATCCCTGAAAAACGATGCGCAGGGGAAGACCCTTGCGGCCGCACTCCTGAAGATGGAAATTGACATCGACGAATCAATAACGGTAGCGCATGTTTGAGGACGTACAACAGGAAGTTGCAGAACAGAAAAAGAGACTGAGCGCTCTAAGGGGGTTTCTTTGACCTCGACAACAAGGAAAACCAGTTGGTGGCGCTTGAAGCGAAGACAAACAATCCGTTGTTCTGGAACGACAACGTTGCCGCCCAGAAGATGTTGCAGCAGATTACTGCGCTGAAAGGGTGGGTCGATGGATGGAAAAAACTCGAGTCGCTGGTGAATGATTCCTCTGCGCTCCTGGAACTCGCGGCTGAATCCAACGAAGAATCTGTTCTCGTGGAAATCAGGCGAGACATCGAGAAGCTGAAGAAGGGGATTGAAGAACTTGAGTTCAAGAACATGCTCGGCGGCGTCGATGATGAAAAGAATGCTCTGCTGACCATTCACTCGGGGGCCGGGGGCACAGAAGCTCAGGACTGGGCCGAAATGCTTCTGAGGATGTACACACGTTGGTGCGAGAAGAATGGATTCAAAGTTTATCTCGCCGATATGCTGGACGGGGAAGGGGCAGGCATCAAGAGTGCGACGATTGAAGTTGTCGGACAACATGCCTTCGGTTATTTGAAAGCCGAAAGCGGCGTCCATCGCCTGGTTCGAATTTCTCCTTTTGACGCAAACGCCCGCCGTCACACTTCGTTCGCTTCGGTGTATGTGTATCCCGAAGTGGAAGACGATGTCGCAATCGAAATCAACCCGGCGGACCTCAAAGTCGATACGTTCCGGTCCGGCGGCAAAGGGGGACAGAACGTCAACAAAGTGGAGACAGCGGTCCGCATCACGCACATACCGAGCGGAATCATCGTTGCGTGCCAGCAGGAGCGTTCGCAATTCCAGAACAAAGAACGGGCTCTGAAAATGCTGAAGTCACGTTTGTACCAGGTTCGAAGAGAAGAGGAAGAAGCGAGACTGAGCGCTATCGAAAGCACGAAGAAGAAAATCGAATGGGGGAGTCAGATCAGATCGTACACTTTTCAACCCTATCAGCTGGTAAAGGACCACCGCACGGGAACGGAAACGAGCGATGTCCAGGGCGTCATGGACGGAGACCTTGACGAATTCATCAAGAGCTACCTTATGGATTCGTCGTCGAAGAAATAACAATCATTAAATGAAGAACACCCTGCCAACTCCCCCCGTATCACTGTTCATCGCGTACCGCTATCTCCGATCAGGACATAACAAAGGATTCATCTCCTTCATCACTTCCATTTCGATCATCGGTGTGATGCTCGGCGTTGCAAGCCTGATCATCACGCTTTCTATTCTCGACGGCTTTGAGAAGACGATCAAAGAGAATGTTGTCAGCTTTACCGCCGACATGCAATTATTTGCATTCTCGAACCAGGTGGTTCCTGATGTCGATGGAACGACAAAGCATATTCTCGAACATTACCCGGAAGTGACGGCGATTGCCCCCTACGTCACGAGGGAGGCGATGATCCGATTCGACAAGAGTATCGAAGGCATCGTTGTCAAAGGTGTCGACCCATCAAACGACATTTCCGCTGCAAAGACAAAACCCGTAGACGGAAAATATGATCTTGACGAACGACAAGCCGGAATTCAGACCTGTATAGTGGGAAAGAGGCTCGCCGAGGAACTGGGTGTCCATGTCGGGAGCCGGGTATTGCTCTACGGACTCGGAGGAACGACGATTTCCCTTTCCCAGGCGAGAATCATGCAGATGGAAGTGACGGAAATCTACGAGACCGGGATGGCGGAATTCGACGGAACGTACGTCTACGTCAATATTCGGAACGCTCAGCGACTGTTTCAGATCGGCAGCAACGTCTCGGGATTCGACATCCTCGTCAGTGATCTCTCGAAGCTCGAGACTCTCGCGCACGATATTCCGGCAGACCTCGGGTATCCGTACTATGCTCAATCGATGTATAGAATGCACCGGAATCTCTTTACCTGGATCGAGCTTCAGAAGAAACCGATTCCGATTATTCTCGGGTTGATCGTTATCGTTGCAACGGTCAATATCATCGGCACGCTTCTGATGATGGTTATGGAAAAATCGTCGGCGATCGGAATTCTCCGAACTCTCGGTTTGGGACGCAAGAAGGTTGTCCAAATCTTCCTCCTCCAGGGACTTCTAATCGGCATTGTTGGGACGGCACTCGGGGACATTTTTGCATTCGGCATCTGTTGGCTGGAACTCCGTTATCGGTTCTTCCCACTTCCTTCGGGGATCTATTTCATGACCCACGTGCCGATCGACATGTCCTTCTTCAACTTCTTCATCGTCAGCATTGCGGCACTCGTGATGTGTTTTCTCTCGTCTGTTCTGCCATCCCGGCTTGCCAGCACGCTGGACCCGATCAAAACTCTCCGGTTCTCCTGATGACGGTTGATCGAATCATAGCGCGACGCTACCTCTTTTCGAAACGAACGATTGCCTTCGTCAACGTTATCTCGTTCATTTCCATCATTGGCGTCACGATCGGCGTTGCGGCTCTCATCGTGGTCCTTTCGGTCTTCAACGGATTCGGAAGTCTTGTCACATCTCTTCTTGTTTCGTTTGATCCTCATCTCCGTATCGAAAGCGTTAAGAGAACGAGTGAGGCCTCGTATGAGCCCATGATGCAATATCTCAAGGCACAGGAAAAGGTGTCCGGGATCGCTCCGTTCGTCAATGGGAAGGCGCTGGTGGTGTCACGTGGCGTTACCCGGGTTATCAATATTCGGGGCGTTGATCCGGACGAAGTCGGGAAGGTCTCTGGTCTGAAAGACAAGATCGTGCTCGGCAGCGCCAGCCTCAAAGACGCAGACAACAATGGCATAGTGCTCGGTATGGCGCTTACGGACAGGTTGGGAACGGTCGTTGGGGACACGATTTCCGTCGTAAGTCCTTCCGGTGTGGAGGCCGCACTCCTGCAAATGGGGCAACCGCTCATTCGTCGATTTCGAGTTGCGGGCATCTATGAGACGAACAACAAGGATTATGATTCATACTATGCCTATGTCAACCTCAAAGCGGGGCAAACCCTCTTCGGCCTGAATCAACAAATCGATGGCATTGAGGTGCGTTTTGTTGACATTGCATTTGCTGATTCTTACAAATCGAAATTGGAAAAACAATTTGGCAAAGAGTTCAGAATTCTGACGTGGTTCGACCTTCACAAAGAACTGTATACGGTGATGCAAGTAGAGCGTTGGTCCGCATATCTCATCCTGTGTCTCATTATCGCCGTTGCATCATTCAATCTTCTCGGCTCTCTCACGATGGCGGTGATTGAAAAGAGGCGTGACATCGGAATACTCAAAACGATGGGGATTACAAACAAACTCGTAGCACGTATATTCCTCTTGCAGGGACTTGTTGTGGGGGTGGCCGGCGCTGTCCTCGGCACCGGTATCGGTCTCGGTGTTGTTTACCTGCAAGAGCGATACCATCTTTTTCCGCTCGACCCAACCGTCTACATCATCTCTGCCATTCCGGTCCAAGTGAGGTGGGTGGACCTGGTTGTGGTGGCTTTCGCGGCCATTGTGTTGTGTCTGCTGGCATCGCGCTATCCGGCAAAGCGGGCCGCTCAACTTATCCCGGTGGAGGCAATACGATGGGAATAGGTCGCAAGCACGTCCTTCTTGAAGCTGAAGGCATCTGGAAAGAATATCGAAACGGCAAGAGTGTTGTCCTGGAGGTTCTGAAAGGCGCTGACCTTGAAATCCGTCAAGGGGAATTCGTGGTGATTGTCGGCCCGTCCGGCTCGGGGAAGAGCACCTTGCTGCACATCCTCGGGGGTCTCGACACCCCGACCGAAGGAAGCGTAAACATTGGCGGACAGAATATTTTTCAATTTTCGGAAGCAGATTTGGCGGAATTTCGAAACAAGAAACTCGGTTTCGTATTTCAGTTTCACCATCTGCTTCCGGAGTTTACGGCGCTTGAGAATGTCTGCATGCCCGCTCTGATCCAGGGGGAGAGCATGGAACGGTCAAAGGTGCGGGCGAGCGGTATCCTGAAAAACGTGGGATTGGAAGGAAGGATGTTGCACAAGCCGAATGAACTTTCGGGGGGTGAGCAGCAGCGGGTAGCAGTTGCACGGGCTTTGATGAATCGTCCTCAGCTCATCCTCGCAGATGAGCCATCCGGAAATCTGGACAAGGAAAATGGATTGCGGCTGCATGACCTTCTTGCCGATCTTTCCGCAAACGACGGGCACACGTTCGTCGTCGCGACACACAACCCGGATCTGGCCAAGAGAGCGGATAGAATTCTGAAGATGACCGAAGGCAAACTCGTGACAGTGCGTCATATCTGAAAAAAATGATTTCCTGCTTGACATTGAAGGCATTTGTCTTAAATTACGATTTGACCCTGACAACAGTAACTCCCCTGACTGTTGTTTCTATCCGGTCAAACCCGGCGTTCCCCCCAACGCTGGGTTTTTTATTGAAAAACCTGCGGAGCATGTATGGCTAAAATAGAAACGAAACCGATGGCAAGGCGCAAGCCGCTCCTGGAAAGCCTTCCATTTGACAAGACGAATTACAGGATCCTTGGCCTGGGACTACTTTCAATCGCCCTGGGATATTTTGCTTTATCACAGCCACCCTGGGATAGCACAATGGCGATTGTAGTTGCACCGATCCTCCTTGTTCTTGGGTATTGTGTCCTCGTACCATTAGGGATTCTTTACCGAAGGAAATCAACAACGGACGCAACACAACCTTCGGTAACGAAGAGCTGAATTGTTTGATCACTGAACATCTAATTGGTATATTTCAACCAGCAGAAGTCGAGCGTGTAGCTCAGGGGTAGAGCATCTGCCTTTTAAGCAGAGGGTCGGTGG
>CAZOIM010000097.1:0-13393 GCA_964579855.1 uncultured Ignavibacteriaceae bacterium
CCGCGAAAGACCGCCATCTGTTTGGCGGCGAACTCGAGAAAGAACTGCTTTCCCTCGTCGGCAGATCGACCATGTTGGGCACAGAGTTCCATGAGCTCCGCGGTGACCACCACACCGGGAATTCGGCCTTCATTGAACATCTTTGCCCGTTTTGAACTCAGCACAAAGACATTTCCGATCAACGGAATGTGAGCCATCCCGTTTTGTCGCATGAAGATATGAAGTTCGTGAGCCTTCCGAGAATCATAACCGACCTGATTGATGATAAAGGCAGCTCCACACTCTACCTTTTTCTTCAACTTGAGATACTGTGGAATTACCTCCCCTTCGAATACTTTGTAATTGTTCGTTACAGCGCCAATGCAGAATTGAGTTCTTTCATGTCGTTCATCAAAGCCGAAATTCATCTTGTTGAGAAGAGAAATAAGCCCGACGGAATCCAGATCGAACACCGGTTTTGCCATTCCACCATTCCCACTCACCGGATAATCTCCCGTCATAGCAAGGAGATTTTGGAATCCCTCGCTGCTCAGTTGCCAGGCGAGACTTTCGAGCGCGTTGCGATTGAGATCTTTGCAGGTGAGATGGAGAACGACTTCTTTGCCGGCGTAGAGAATTGGTTTGCCGAGAGCTTGCGGCGCTAATTGCGGGTTACCACCGGCATTATCCGTTATCGAGATCCAGTCGATTGCAGAACACGCGACCAACTCGTTGGCGAGCGTGCGGGCCTTGACGGCACTTTGTTCCGCCATCGAACCTCGGATAGAAACGAGCTCAACGCCGACAAGGAATTGTGAAGACTGACTAAGTCGTTCCCGCAGTGTTTGCATAGTACTACCCGGAATCGGAAACGCTGGACCGCAACTATCAGAATCCAGCGGGTAAATCAATTCTTGCGGTTAAATTCTTCGACGACCTGACGAATTGCGCGAGTGTGCGCCGGTGTACTGCCGCAGCAAGACCCCACGATACCGATTCCTGCCTCGAGAACAGAGGGAACACCAAGAGCCATGTCTTCGGGAAGCTGCTTGTAGACCGCTTTTCCCTTTTCAAGCACAGGTAAGCCCGCATTCGGTTGTGCCATCGTCGGCAGAGAACAACTCTCCCTGTAGAGTTGAACTACTTTCGCCGCACCTCGCATATCCATGCCGGTGCCGCAGTTGAGTGCTACAATGTCCGCCCCTCGTTCTTCAACGAACTTTGCCGCCTGATCGGGCATTACGCCCATCATCGTGACATAAAATGTTTGATCGGCCGATAAGTCATAGGCAAGTGATGCAATGATACACGGAGCGCCTGCAGCTTTTGCTGCTTCAATCGCCGCACCCAGTTCTTCCAACGATGTCTGCGTTTCGATGATGACTGCATCAGCACCTGCATCGACAAGCGCCGACGCTTGTTCTCCGTACGCGGCGCGGGCATCTGCGACAGGAAGATCCCCGTACGGTTCGAGGATCGCGCCGAGAGGACCGACATCGCCGAGCACATATCCCTCATGGTCGCCGAATGCTTTGCGAGCGATGTGGACGGCAGCTTGATTGATTTCTCGGAGTTGATTATCGTGTCCGTGTCTGCGAAGCATGAGGCGGCTTCCGCCGAAGGTGTTCGTAATCAGGCAGTCGGCGCCGGCCTCGACATATCGTCGTTGAATTTCCAGAACTCTTTCAGGATGAACGATATTCCAGTATTCGCCGCACCCTCCCGATTCGAGACCGGCAAGCATCAACTGTGTTCCCATCGCACCGTCGCATACTAATCGACGCTCGCGAATCGCTTCCTGGAGCAGCTTCTTCATTTTTACATTACCTTTTCTGAATCACTGAAACTTCGATTCCAATTCTTTTCTGATGATTTCGGCAACTTCCGTTGCAGTCCCTTCGCGCTCCTGTTCATCGCTCCATTTCCACTGACCTAAGTAATCATCTGTGCTGGTCAATCCCTGCGACTGAGCAGCCTGATCGATGAGCGCGGTGAATCTCGATGAGAGTTCGATTTTCACTTCGTCAAAATCATCCCATACTTTGATTTGCGATGGGATTTCCTGCCAGCTCAAAACTTGATAGAAAGCCATATCATGAGTAACATGGTTGTTGAAATAATTTCCCGCTCAAAATCGTGGCATTGCAATCATTTTCATCATTCGTCCTTCTGGCAAAACGATAATCACTTGACGCACTTTTCATCACCAACGCCTTGACTTCCTTCGCTCGCTCTGCGCTTACTTCTTGCCCATGAACTTCAGGAAAAGATCTACTGCACTTGAAGCATCGGCACCGTATCCATCTGCGCCGATCTCGTCTGCGTACATTTGGCTGATCGGGGCACCTCCGATGGCCATCTTGATATGACCTTGTCCTTTTTCCTTGAATCCATCCACGACGACTTTCATGTAGGTCATCGTGGTTGTTAGTAAAGCGCTCATGCCGATAATATCCGGCTTGAATTGCTCCGCAGCGGCGAAGAATTTGTCGATGTTTTGATCAACTCCGATGTCGTGCACTTCAAACCCCGCTCCTTCAGCCATCATGCATACAAGGTTCTTCCCTATATCGTGCAAATCACCCCGGACGGTTCCCATAAGAAGAACGCCAGCCGGTTTGACTATGGAATCCTTTGCGGTCAGAAGGGGTTTGAGTACACCCATGCCTGCCTTCATCGCCCGCGCAGCAATCAATACTTCAGGCACGTAGAGTATATTGTGTTTGAAATCCTCACCGACAACGCTCATCCCGGCGATCAGGCCTTCAGAAAGGACTTCTTGAACTGTCCTCCCTTCTGCGAGCGCATCTTTCGTCATTTGCTCGATCTCTTTTGCTTTACCCTCGTAGAGGTATTGATTCATCAGCGCATAATCTGGCATCGGTTTATTCCCTGTCGTTTATCTAGGCCGTGACTCGTTTTGAATTATATTCATTCAACGCCTCTTGCATTGCGAGTATATTTTCCCGCGGCATGCCGGGGCTTGTTCCTCCCCCGACGGAGAGAATAATGCCTTCTCCGCCGCTCTTTTCAAGAACTTCAAGAGTAGCTTCCCGGACTTCCTCAGGAGTACCGCGTACGCCGACCTCAAGCGGATTAACGTTGCCCATGAGGCATATTCTATCACCGACACGTTGTTTCACATCAGCGATATCAGTCTGTTTTCCCCAATTAAGCACATTGAATCCGCAATCCGGCAAGTGATCAAGACAGGCGCCGATTTCCGCGTCATTGTGGTAGATCTTCACCCAATCTTTCGGGAACGCATCACAAATGCGCTTGAGATAAGGATGAGCAAATTCCATGTAGTGCTCTTCATTGATGAAACCGACGATATCGTCCAGGATAAAAATCCCTTCGACGGTATTTCCCATGGCCTTGTGCTGCGCCTTGAGCCAGTCGATGACAAGCTTTGTGCAGAGATCGATGAGTTTATGAGCCCACTTGGGTTTTTCAACGATGTCGATCATGAAATCCGTAGTGCTGCGGACAAACCCAGCGGTACAGAGCGGTCCACGGGAAGTGATAAGAGGAAGTATTTCCCCCGTGTCGAGAATCCGTTGTCTCTGCATCCTGATACGATGAAGAGTCATACCCATGAACGCATCTGCTTCGACCTCGTAGTCCGGGAATTTGTCAATGTCTTCAATATTGTAGAGCGTATGGTACTCACTGGGCGTATTATCCTGCCAAAACTTGATCTTGGCTCCGAGTGCAGAGGGTTCGGCCGCCATACCATATTCCATCCACCACGAGGGGATAAAAATGATATCAGGAAATTCCTGGTGAATCCTGAGATTGGACTGAAACCACAACTCCGGATCGAGGAAGTAGTCCATGTGTTTGATGCCGAGGTATCCAGGTATCCACGGACTGTCAATGATCATTGCCATGGGGACTTTATCCAGTCTTTCTCTCCGGGCCGCCTTCTTGAACGTCGCCCATTGTTCAGGCCTCATAGTATTATTCCTTTCCTCGGATCTGTTGGTTCAATAAACCGTTATGCGAAAACAATTGTTTTCTTGCCGTGCACAAGCACCCTGTGTTGTGCATGAAGATAGAGTGCCCGAGCGAGGATTAATCGTTCAAGGTCGCGTCCTTTGCGAACCAGGTCACTGACGCCATCCTTGTGGGATATCCTGATGATATCCTGCTCGATGATAGGTCCTTCGTCGAGATCTTTCGTGACGTAATGGCTCGTGGCGCCAATAATTTTTACCCCTCGTTCATATGCCTGCCGGTAAGGATCGCTTCCTGCAAATGCAGGCAGAAACGAATGATGAATATTGATGATCTGATTTGGAAACTTGTCCACAAATTCAGGCGATAGAATCTGCATGTATCGGGCAAGAACGATCGTGTTGATCCGATGTTCTTTCAGCAATGACAGCTCGTTTCGCTCCTGTTCAGAACGATTATCTTTTCCAATAGGAAATATAGCAAATGGTGTATTGTATTGTTCTGCAAGCGAACGCAAATCCTCGTGATTGGAAATGATGAGAGGGATTTCGATGTCAAACTCCCCCGACCGTTGCCGCCAAAGTATTTCCTGGAGGCAGTGATCAAGTTTGGAAACGAAGATTGCCACGCGCTGCTTCCGCGATGTAAAGCTGATCTGCCACGTTGCATCGAATTCCTTTGCAAGCGGCGTAAATGCTTCCCGCACTTCGGATTCCGGGACAGTGAATTTCGTCATATCCCAGGCAATCCGAAGAAAAAAGTGCTTGCCATCCACGTGTTCATCCAGATCAAGGATATTCCCGCTTCGTTCAAAGACGAAATGGGATAATCTCGAAATTAATCCTGTCCGATCCGGGCAAGAGAGCAAGAGAACCGCATTTGTCGAGCGATCGTTCGTTGTATCCATTTTTGCGTGACAACTCCGTTATTCCAATCGAAGTTTATGTCGGACCCTCATTATTTGAAATACTTCTCTGCAAACATCAAAAATGTTGGCCAGTTGGGTCCCGTGGTATGTCCTCCACTATGTTGACGGAATCCAATGTCGCCGTCGATCAAGGCAGTCTCCATTGCAGGAAAAACCGTTGTTCCCAAATCCTTTTTACCGAGAAGTCTGTACACTGGACCTGCCGCAACTGCCGCCATAAATTGGCCTTTGTCGTCGACCCAATTACCTTCCACCTTCGGTGAACCGCAACTGATAAATACCGGTCGCGGTGCACACATGCCAATGAGTTCATGTGCGTCGACCGGGAGATCTTTCGGCGTCAGGGGACCTGCATATTTCAGGAAATTGCCGGCCATCCAATGATATTCACCGCTCGAAGCAACATTCTCAACTTGCTCTCCGAAATTTCGACGAAGTAACTTCGCTCCGCCTTCCCCTGAGGAACCGACGAAAGCGATGGCGAACCTCTCGTCGTACGCCATGGTCACGAGTGCAGCTTTGCCATACCTCGAAAGTCCCTCGATGCCTACTTTCCTGCCATCAACAGACTTATCCGTTTCCAGATAATCCAGAGCTCTGCTTGCGCCCCAAGCCCACGCGCGTAACGCACCCCAATCGTCCAACGTCCGCGGCTGACCCTTGTTTACCAGGCCGATAATTCCGCCCGTTAAACCCCTGCCGTTGTCTTCCTGAACACTTGTAGGGATTACAATTGCATATCCCCACCCTTTTGACAGTACGAGTTGCTTCCAACTCGACATTGAATCAACAATTCTCTTGATTCGGTCGGTCATCTTGAATCCGGGAGGAAAGGTGAAACCAAATTCCATAATGACGGGAACCGGTCCTTGAGCATTGGCTGGTATCGTCAATGCCAACTCAATGTCGACCTTTATCTGTGGATAAGACGAATTATCGACGTGCCCGAGAAGTTTTTTCGTCACTGCCGGCAAACCTGAAATTGTATCTACAGATGTGCTCACAATTTCCCATCTAACCTTTGGAATATTCTGAGGCACCCTTCCATAGACTTCCTTGTCGAAGCTCTCTTGGATTTCGGGGCGGCCCAGCTTCCACCACATCTCGGGAGTCGTAATTTTCAGACCGTTACTCATAGTCAACGGATCAGGCAACTCAGGATATGGATTGGCTTTGGACTCGTCTGCGTTTGCAGCGTTCCGTGCCGTAGGATCTCCAGAAGGGCCCGGACGAAGTGAGTCAACGTGTAACAAATCCAGCAACCTCCGATGATCCTGCTCTGAAGTCAATTGCATTGGACGCGAAGCGGTATCCGAAAACGATTGTGGGTTCCCCTGAGACAACACATTGCCCGTGATTACACTTATCAGGACAATACTATGGATCGATCTTTTCATTTTGAATGCTCTTCTGTCAGGACATGATTCTTTCGGAGGAACTCCCTAATTGTGTTGAAACTGTCTGATAATTCTTGTTGGTTGAATCCGTCGTGCCCGCCTTTATGAATGGTCACAAGCTGGTTCGCCACCCCAACGTTGTCCAACGCTGCGTGGAGTCGTACTGCCTGCGAATAAGGAACAATATTGTCATTGTCGCCGTGGATCGTCATGATCGCCGGAAGTCCTGATCGAACGTAGGAAAGAGGCGAAAGCTCTTTGGCAAGTTCGTTTCGGTTGTTCATGCTGCCAAACCACTCTATGGCGTAGTGTTTAGCGTTCGGCCCATCCAAGAGTTCTTCAACATCGGTAATTCCAAACCAATTAATAATGGCGGCAACGTTGATGCGAGGTTCAGTTCCACTATTCCACCGCACGCTGTCGTTCGTCGGGCATTGACGATCGAAAATGGAATTTGCTGGAAGCATTCCGGTTATCAGCGCAAGATGCCCACCGGCCGATCCCCCCGTCAGTACTATTCTCGAAGTGTCGAGGTTGAAGACTTTTGCGCGAGCCTCGACCCAACGAAGTGCACATCTGCAATCTTCCACTGCTGCAGGAGCCGGCGAATTGCTGGCCATTCGATACTCAACGTTGACGGCGGCCCAGCCAAGAGACAGATACGGAAGCAGATGAAGGACATCCTGTTCTTTTTGACCGGCCACCCATCCGCCTCCGTGGAAAAAGACAACTGTTGGCACGGGGGTCGTCCTCTTCCTTGGCAGGTACAAATCGAGTTTCAATGCCGTATTGTTTGCTGTCGCGTAGACGATGTTGGGGCGAATATCGACCTGGCCGGATGCGTAGTCGAGCCATGGATCAGGCGAAGATTTTGGATCTTGTCCCAACCCAAGGAATGGGATTAACAGCAACATCCAGACTGTAAAACGGGTTCTTTTTCTCATTATATGGTCCTCAAGAAGATTTGTTTAAGGGGGCTATGTTACTTCACGAGCAACATTTTCCTTACAACCGAAGTAAGCTCAATTCCATCCCGATTCCGGGCATCCATTTGACAAAAGTATATGCTGCTCGGAAACCCGGTTCCATTGAACACTGCCGTGTACCTTCCCGGCTGGTAAATGGCGTCTACCAATGTTCCCACGTTCTGTCCAAGAAGATTGAACACTCTGAGACTGATATGACTTGTCACAGCCACCTGATACGTAATCGCGGTCGTGGGATTGAACGGATTCGGATAGTTCTGTTCCAGCCCGAATCGATATGGCTGCTGTAGTGGTTGGGCCACTCCAACTGTTGTCTGAGGAAGAAATTTGTCCATGAAATAAAACGATTGAAGCATGAAGAGTTTGCTCGTGCCCGTACCCCGGAATTTCAAGTAGACATCGTGATTGCCGGAAACGCCGGTAAGAACGTTGGCGCCAAATGGTGAGAACGTACTCCAACTACCGGTGCTGGAGATGGCGCACTCCGCGATCTTTGTTCCCGTATCGAGCGAATCAAGCCACACTTCAACAGTGCCGCCGCCGGAAGAGCATGAGGCCGTCACGACCAGAGAATCGGAAAAAGGTTGATAGTCATCTATTCCAAATTCCATGCCCGCATACAAGGCCCAGTCGCCGTCGTGGATATTGTCCAGCGAGCTTGGCCCGGTGGTGCTGATGGCCGAAGATGTACCATATTGGTTTGCGGGGCACTCTGCTGAAATCGGCGAGTAGGCATCTCTGTAAATGTACATATCGAAATCCGCGGACGCTCCCTGAACAAACAGGCCTTGCCTGTTTCCCGTCCACGCGTTGTAATTAGTTTGCAGGCCATCCATATCAGCAACGTTGATGTTCTGGCCCACGCGTTGCCAATGGTTTCCGTCGGCGCTGCAAAAGCCGGCAAGCACATGTTCAGACCGAACCAATTTTAACCAGACAATATCCCCCCCCGACTGCGCAGGTCTTGGCATTGTGTAGAGGATGGATTTGTAGCTGAACGCTACGATCGCATTGCCGGAACTATCAATGGAACTGTAAAGTTCAGCAAAAAGTGTCTGCAGGCCGTTGAAGACCCAGAGTCCGGCTCGATCAGTAACCTGTAATGCGTTAAAGTCAACTTTGGTCATCAACGAATAGGCATGTTCAGCGTCGTTCTTTATTATGGTATTTTGACCATTTTGCCTTGGCGACAGCGTCAACCAACCGCTGCGTGTAGAAAGAGAATATGTATTCGCAGGTGTGTATCCAAGGAAAGACCATTCAGGGCTCAACTTGTCGGAATCAAAGGTATCAGAATGTGGGACCATCCAGGGAATACCACTGCTTGGCAATGCTGGCGCATTCTTGAATGTGTTGATCGGATAGTCGGCAGTTGGTTTCCCGTTGGCATCATAACGGACCTGATTGAGCAATCCCTGTCTGCCCTGACCGTACCATTCATTGTTGTTCGCGGAACGCCAAACAGGATGCACAACCCAGAACGTGCTGTCATCAGTCATCACGGCGGCAGAACTGTGGTTGGGCTTGCCAAAGACAGCCGACGATGCCAGGGGATCATTGAGATTGAAGAAATTGCCTAGATAACTCCACGATGATGCGCTATCCGTCAGCGTTCTGCTTCTCATTACATACTGTCCACCCGCGACGTCACGAGCAAACGAATAGTAATAGTAGTCTTGATATTTCCACATGACCGGTCCTTCCGCCCAGCTGTACGGAAACGAAGGCGAGGGATTGATCCAGGTCAAATTCAGGATCTTGCCACTCGGTTGACCATCACTTCCCAATTGCACAATCCAGTTATTCACTTGTCCGTTTTTGACCAACAGATACCATGCTCCATCGTTATCAACAAAAATAGAATTGTCGGCCCCCAAACCCGGAACGCTTGACGGCGTATTCAGCAACGTGGGTTGCGACCACGGCCCTTTGACGTCGTCCGCCGTAACGAAGTACATGGTGAATCTCATTCCAAAAAAATCCCACCATTTATTATTGTAGTATACCACTTGTCCTCCCCAGCATCCTCCGGAAGGTTTCGTGTCATAATTTGTCCATGCTGCGCTCACCGGCTGGGCAACAGCTTCCCAATGCACCAGATCGGTGGAGTGATAGATAACCGGCGTTGGATTGAACGACGAGCCAGTTGTGTAATAATCAGTGCCCACCTTTGTCAACGTGCAATCGGAATGATCGCCCGGAATTACAGGATTCGTGAAGGTACTGAACGATGTCGACTGCCCATAGAAAACGCCTGTCAAGGCCAGAAAGAGACCAAACTCTAAGATGAAAGTCTTCATTATTTGCATTCCTTTGAGGAAAAGGTAATGAGGGAATTAATTAGCCTGAGTGATTTTCAATAATCGCGAACCATGTTTCCTTACCCACAAATTCAAGTCGCCCCAATATTGTCCGACGTCCTTTTGGGCCCACAAATCACGAATTCTGCAATTTCCTTTTAATCCAAGTTGCGAAAGATTCAATGAAATCCGGATAGAATCTTCCGGAGGAACCCCTGTCGGATATTGCGTAAAGACGTGGAACTTGACTGTTGCCCCCTCGGTATGATCAACGCATTCTTTATCGAGCCCGACAATCGATGAAAACGTTTCGTACCCCTCGGGGATATTGTATTCAATAATTGAATTTGCATGGGTGCCGATGCCATTCGCATATTCGCTCGATCCGACATTCAGGTTATTTCCACCGACACTTCTGTTGATTGTGACGCTTCCCCAGCCTGAGGTTGCGCTCGACCAAGGAATATCTGTAAGACGGATCGACCCTCTTTTGCCTGTAAGCATTGGTTCAATCCAGTCTGCGTGATCCCAGCCATTGCCGTCTCCGCCATCGGTGACAACCAGATACAATTTCTTCGCTCCGCCGATATCAACCTTGACCCTTATGCTTTGCTCTTCAGGTCGATACGTAACCAGTTTGCTATTCCAGAGCGCTTTGCCCTCCACGATTTGTAGTTGGTCCGAAGAATAGAAGAGCGCCACATACTTGGCACCACTGTCCACATCATCCGCTGTCCAGGCGATTTTCGTGCCATCATCAAAGAGCAGCCTGTTGTCCCTGCCCTTTTGGAAGACAGCGAGCGCCTCTTCATTGGTGATGAGATTCAAGGTGAATTCATCGTTGTCGGGCAAATTGCCGCCAAACATAAGCGGCGAACGGCAAATGATGAAAAGCGACATGAGAGTGTTCTGTTCGTCTTTCGTAAGTTTGCTCATTCGATTGTCACCCCGCTCCGCCCGTATGCCAATCCTGCCGAGCGGAAGCATGTCCCCGTCGGGCCAATGGCCTGGCCCCATGAATGGGATCCACTTTTCAAAAAGTGCGAAGTGCGCGTTGAGCTGAGACCAGTTGTCCCAGAAATCGTCGATGATTCGCCACATATTGGCGTGGGTGCTGATATGCAGTGCGTCTTCTATGGGGGTTTCGCCTGGAGAAGCACTGAGAACAATTGGTCGTCCGCATCCGTCAATTGCTCTTCGGATTAGTTCAATCTCATCTTTGTGGTAAGGACGGGTTAGATCGTCTATCTTTACAAAATCCACTCCCCAGGATGCATAGAGAGTAAAGAGAGAATTGTAGTATTCCTGCGACCCTCGTTTGGCGGCATCGACGGTATACATGTCGCCCAACCAAGAGCATAAGTTCTTGGTGCCGTAGACTTCTCTCGCAGTTACATCACTTCCCAGGATCGGAGTGTTCTTTTGAACTGCCAGCTTCGGGATGCCTCGCATAAGGTGAATACCAAACTTCAGTCCTTTGTTATGGACGTAGTCTGCAAGAACATTGAACCCTCTGCCATCAGATGATGAAGGAAACCGATTTGCCGCAGGCAGGAATCTTCCATACTCGTCCATATTAAGGATAGCATCTTTTTCATTGTATCCGTGCGCTTTGTCATTGTCCACGTACCATCGGATATCCACAACGACATATTCCCAACCATACTTCTTCAAATGTGCAGACATATAGTCTGCATTTGCCTTCACTTCCTGTTCAGTGACGGTAGGTCCGAAGCAATCCCAACTGTTCCATCCCATAGGCGGTGTTGGCGCCCAATTACCGAGATTTTGGCAACGGAGAGTTGCTGAAACGAAAACCAGAACTACAATTACGAATCTCGTGTTCATATCAGATCTGTCAAGCCAGCCCACGGCTTCTCATTTATATTTATAGAGTTTCACTTTTTGAATGCTGTACGTCGAACCCGGCAAATCCAGATGTCTGCCTTGATGACTCTGATCTCCATTCATACGAAGGCCCGGAACCCAATTGCCATCCACAAATTTCCCTGCATCGAGACTGCCAATTCCTGCCAGCGTGCCATCATTGGACTTTGTTGCAAACGTGACAACGATTCCTCTGCCGGCGACATAACATTCATCCGGGGACTCCATGATAATCATCCCACCGAATCTCGGATTCTCCCCTTCCGTACGCCCGGCATAGGGCCAACTGTACTCGTGCCTGACCGTTAAAACATAATCTCCCAGCGTAACCTTCGTTACCTGGCTTGCGCTGTCCAAAAGCACTCCTGCCATCGTGCCTTTTCCCTGGTGTTCAAGAATGAGCGGCGTAAGCTGGCTGAGTACGTCATATGCTTTTGATACCTGGTTATTTTCAGGGTGATCAAGCGACTCAATTGAAAATGGGCTGTATCCTATCGCATTGAGTTGGCCGAAAGCATAGAAAGCATTGGCCAGACTTTGATTATTGCCCACTTCAGGAATGAAAAGTGGATTATCCGGCTTATCATATTTTGTGCTCCATTCCACGAACGTTGTGAAATAGATATCCGGCGAAAAGAAATCAATCTGTGGCGCGCCTGCTCTCCATACGTCAAACAGGTGGGGCAGTGGTCCTGCGCTGGGATATTGACCGGGCTTGTATCCCGGACGAATCAGTGCGGCGTTGACATACATCGGCAACGGATACTCTTTCTTTCCGGCAGACGCAACGTAGTTCGTGTACTCTGCGTAGTGCCAGGCCATAAACACTTCATCCGTGTTCAGACTTCTGCCGAAAATCTCTTCCCAGTTTCCTTTCGTCTTGAATCCATTCTTCTCCCATAGTGCACGCAGCTCGGGGCTCAGTCTGTCTTTGTGTTCCTTCAAATAGTTCGTAAGTTTCTCCGGAACGGAGGCTTTGAAGGCTTCATTCGCAGGTTCAGAGTAATCTCTTGCGTCCGGTATCATCCCAATTTCATTTTCCACCTGGATCAAGACAACGGTCTGCTCTTTCCCGTCGACGGAACGAATGTGTTTCATCAATTCCCCAAAAGCGCGGGCATCTGCATCCCTATTGGTCTTGTTGAACGGTGTGAGTATCTCTTCAGCTTTTCCGTCTTGTTGACGAGCCCTGGGATATCTTCCCTGATCCGTTTTCATCCAGATCGGCGCGTAACAGGACATGCTGTTTTTCCACGTCCCAAACCAAAGGAAAACGATCTTAATGCTATTCAGCCTTGCAGAGGTGATGATGCTGTCGACAAGAGTGAAGTTGAACTCCCCTTCCTTTGGCTCGATGAGTTCCCAATACACCGGAACGACCAGCGCATTCAGATGCATTTTGACAACCTTCGGCCAAATTGTGCTCAAGTATTCCAGGTCGCTCGCACTGGAGTTTCCGGTTTCTCCGGCAAGCATAAGAATCGGCTTGCCATTGACAATGAGATGCGTCGCGGAACCTTGCGTGCTTAAGTGCGGGATACTGGAGACGTCCTGAGCGATTCCGGATTGCATTACTGCAACAATCATGATGAACGATGAAGCAAAAGAGGCAAGAAGCGTTTTCAACTTCGGCATTGAAATATTCTTTCACAAAGCTGTGGGTTGCGGTAGGTGGCCCGCAACGGATGGGTCAATCTCCACAATTTCCTACCGCATCCATACTTTTCCCTGTCGGCAAGACTTTCTCTTTGTTACACGCTCGCACGGAAGCAGAAGGACGTTAAGCCAGTTTCATCCCGTCTGCGAATGAATTATCGTCAACAGATTCAGCGTCAGTCCGACACGAAAGTTGTCACACTTGATGGCTCCAGAGTTGCGGTAAACGAAAGACCCGAAACCATAAATGCGTCTCCCTCCAGACAGTTCTTGGAGCTTGAAGTCACAAATGATGAGTAG
>CAZOIM010000098.1:0-13374 GCA_964579855.1 uncultured Ignavibacteriaceae bacterium
TACCGAGAGAAATTCATCAGCGACTCTTTGCGCGAAAGTGCAGAGACCAAGAAGAAGATTGCGGACCAGTGTTCCGGTGATATTTCAAAAGCAATCGATCTCATGATCAAGGCATTGAACCAGAAAAAGAAGATCCTCCTGTGTGGGAATGGCGGCAGTGCAGCGGACGCACAACATCTCGCGACAGAATTGGTTATCCGGTTAAGTCCGACGATCAAACGTCCGGGTCTCCCTGCGATTGCTCTGACTACGGATACATCGAACCTCACTGCCGGCGCGAACGATTTTGGCTACGATGAGGTTTTTGCACGATCGGTGGAGGCTCTGGGAAGCGAAGGTGACATCCTTATCGGCATCAGTACGAGCGGAAATTCGGCAAGTGTGAACAATGCGTTCGCCAGGGCGAAGCAGAAAAAAATGGTTACCATTGGACTCCTCGGCAAGGATGGAGGGAAATCGAAAGACGTCGTGGATCTAGCCATTGTCGTCCCTTCCAATGACACACAACGTATCCAGGAAGGGCACATAACGATCGGCCACATTATTTTTCAGGAAGTGGAACAGGAGATGTTTGGATAAGCAACGAGGTCCCGGATCGCCTACCAATTTCATCATGGGGCCGGAGCCTGGGATCAGAGATCAAAGTAGGATCTTCTTCCGGTTCGTATCGACTTTCGTGCGCACGGTATCACCTCGCTAAACGGTTCATCCATGTCCAAGAAACCCCGTCAAGATTTCCTCGTTCCGCTCCTCACGGTTCTTTCGGACGCTTTCGCCATCGAGGGCTCATTCCTCTTCTCATACTGGCTCAGGTTCTATTCTCCCCTCACCGAGTATTTTGAGGTGACCAAGGGATTCCCACCATTGACCGCATATCTGGCGGGTTCGCTTATTGTCCTTCCTATTTGGTTGTTCCTCTTTAATCAGCGGGGCATGCACAAGTCCCGAAGGAATGTTTATTTCTCCGACGAGTTCTTCGCCATTGTCCGACTTGTATTCATCGGCATGCTCGTCGTCATGGCCGGCGCGTTCTTCTACAGGACGTTTTCGTATTCACGCCTGGTGTTTGGGTTCCTTGGAGTTACTGCTATCGTCTTTATTTCCAGTGGCCGTTTTGTCGTTATGAAGTTTGAGCAATGGTGGTACCGAGCAGGGCACGATGTCGAGCGGGTTATTCTCGTCGGCACCAATTCAACCGCGCGACGGGTCTATGAAGCGATCTCGGAGAACCCGGGCCTCGGCTACGTCATCGAAGGATATTTTTCTCTGAACGGATCAGGGGAGATGCTGACAACGAGAGCAAAGATGATCGGCCCAGTTGCTGATGTCCCGAACTATGCTGCCAATCACGGCACAGATATCATTCTGGTGGCCTTGGACTCCAAAGATCACCCGGTATTGTTCGACCTGGTCCGGAAATGCGAAGGGTTGAACACCGAAATTATGATGGTCCCTGACCTCCTCGAAATGATGACGAGTCAAGTAAGGATCAAAGACCTCGAAGGGATCCCTTTTATCCGTATCAAAACGGCGCCGATGAGCAGCTGGAATCAAATTCTTAAACGGACCTTTGATCTTGTCGTTGCATTCGGCGTCTTGATCATTGTAAGTCCCGTATTCTTGTTGCTTGCCGTATTGGTGAAACTCACGTCTTCCGGACCTGTGTTCTATTTGCAGGAACGGGTCGGCCTCGACGGCATTCGATTTAAGGTCATGAAGTTTCGATCTATGAGAGTCGACGCGGAAAAAACAACGGGACCCGTCTGGGCGGAGAAGTCCGATCCCCGGACAACAGGATTGGGGAGATTCATGCGAAGGTTCAGCCTTGACGAGCTCCCGCAGTTGGTGAATGTCATCAAGGGAGAAATGAGTCTTGTTGGTCCGCGACCTGAACGTCCGCACTTCGTTGAGCAATTCAAGAAAGAGGTCCCCAAGTACCTCGATCGTCATAGGGTCAAGACCGGCATGACAGGTTGGGCCCAGGTCAATGGGTTACGCGGCGCCGATGGCACGATTGAAGAACGCACAAAATTCGATGTCTATTACGTCGAGAACTGGTCTCTCGTTTTTGATTTGAAGATCATCCTGAAAACCATCCGTGCAGTGCTGTTTGGAGAAGACGCCGGATAGTAGGCTCCCCACCGTTATTCTGCCTTGAAGAGGAATTGGTCCCCATGGTTGCAGCGTTGATCTTTCTCATTCACATTGTCGCAGCCATATACGCATTCCTGAAGTACAAGAAGGAAGGGATGGGGGAAGGTCTTCTCGCGGCGGCCTTTGTCGTCATTATCTTCTCTGTTGGATGGACAATCAGCACCATGGTTGCGAAATTGGTGTTTCCCAGTACCCTTGTCTCAGGCTGGATATCCCAGCTGCAGGAAACCAGACTATCGCGCATGGTTGCGAAAGAACTTACGATCGACACGTTTTCGCTCGTACTCCTGTCAATCGGAGAAGGGTTGTTCTATTATTTCTATTTACAGACGGGTGAACAGAAGGGAAATCAATTTCAGAAGAACAGCAAGGACTAAAGAATTCGGCTACTTCAGTTTGAAATTGAAGGTTACAATGCAGGTTTGATCTATTTGCGGCGCCGAAGAACGTAACGCTTCAAATTTCCAGTAGCGCACTTCTTTCATGGCTGCGTTCTCGAGTTGCGTGTTCGCCTTCTGCGCGGGCTGCACCGATTTAATCAGGCCCTGCGGTGAAACAACGGCGAGAATGCTGATTTGCGCTTCAACATTGACGCCAGGCGGATACTTTGGCAGATTCCCGCTGAGTCTCCGACGCGTCCCACCCCGCATCCAACTCATCGTATACCCGAACGAGTCACCAGAACCGCCGCCAAATCGGTCGTCATGTCCCCCCTGACCACCACCATTATTACCTTCACCGCCTTGAATTCTCCGGAGATTCGATCCGACTCCTGAATGAGCATTGCCGGAAGGGACATCACCTTCTTTCGATGGGACCAGGCTACCGCCGTGAAATTTCTCATCGCTATTTCCCCCACCTCCAACAGCGCTATAGTCATCATACGCTCTGTCTCTGGATAGGTCCGCATTGTCCGCGAGCAGTTTTGAGGGATCCAGCTTATTTGCACCCGGAGCAGAAGGGAGCTCACCACGAATATCCCCCAGTCCACGTGCGGCGAAATTTCCTTTGAAATGTTTCTCGAGCGGGCCTGGTATCACACGATTGAGTATCCGTTTCGATTCGGGTTTGCCGACGGGTTTTGTGGGCACCGGGTAAGCAGACAGGCCGAAATTCTTGCCGGTAATTGAAGGTGGGACGGCTAATTCTTCATACTTGGTTATTCGGACAGCAACAATTTCTGTTTCTGTCCTCGGCTCAAGGTATTCAACTCCCCAATACAACCCGATGATGCTGAGGTTCACCAGGAGGGAACACCAGAGCCCCAGCATTAAATTCTTTCCGTAAATCCTCTTGAGCTCTGCCACTCCATAGTCGCGCTTAAACGTGTGTGCCAGTCTCTTCATTTCTTCCCCTTGCTTGCCACCACTTCCTCGCATCGTCTCTCCTCGAGGGGATCCGGTCGCTATTGACCGGAATCAATCCATCCAAAAGGCAAAAAGCTCCAGCTACTTGGTCCGCACTCTGTCAATCCAGTAGTTCGATCGAATTTCCAGGGCGAAGTCTTCGACGGCTTTCTTCGCATCATTGCGCGATGGATAATGGCCAATCCTTACCGTGTACCAACTCACACCTTTCATCGGAATTGTCTCGACATAGGCGGGATATCCCGCATCTTCCAGTCGCCCGACAATTTCGTCGGCCTGTTTCTTCTCACGGAATGCTGATACCTGGACGGTGTAGTTGCCCTGCATGTCAGATATTTTTTGGACAGGCATGGATCCGCCAGTCTTCTTCGGAGTCTCGGCGGTCGTGGCGGGTTTCGTCTCTGCAGTCTTGGAAGCATCCTCCACCATCGGCGTTTCCAACAACGGAACACTCGCGGTATCCTGTGCGGCGGCCGCTTGCTGTGTATTTTGATTCGACGCAATCGGCTGAGTATCCGGGAATGTCTCTTCCTGGACTACCGTCACTGCGGCTTTCTTTTTAAACGGGAACTTGCCTTTCTTGTATAGATAGAACAGGGCAGTGCCGATAATCAGCAAAACCAGAACTGACATTAATATCTTATTCAGCGAACCACCGCCACTCCTCCCGCGCTTCGAGGGCATGGGAGCTGAAGGGGTTGTCGACTCCTCTATTCCGCCTTCATCGATAAGATTTAAATCTGGCATTGATAATTCCTCCTTAGTTGTGAAATCTTGGTTAAGAGAAAATTCGATTTTCTTTCCTTACGTTACCACCGCAAAGAAATCCCTGCGGAAAGAACGAAAGGGGTTTCCTGATATCCGCTCCAATACTGATACTGTTGGTTCAGAAGGTTTTCGACATCGAGGAACAATGCCGCCTGGTGGAACAGTTGATATTCGCCCCGCAATCCAATCAGGAAGATACTCGGCAATGTGTTTGCATGGATAACATTGTCTACTCCCTGGTGGAGTAATGTGAGTGTGGCTATTCCGGTCCACGAACTCAAGAATCGCTTGACATAGCGAGCTCCAATTTCGAAACCTTGCAGATACGGAACCTCGGTCCCGGTTTTCGAATTCTTGGATATTGACGCTGTCAATTTAAGAGCAAAATAATCATTTGCGGTCAACTTTGCAAATATTTCACCCGAAAATGAAGCAATCGTCGTCCTTCCGCCGTAAGCAATCAACCAGGATTTTCGCGAAAGGGAATCCGCATAAAGCGGAAAATCGCTTATCGACTGCACGCGCGCCTCAAATCTGGTGCGGGTTGCAGCCGACCAATCGGTTTCGAGCGCCAGGTTCGCATCCTGTTGATCGTCGGTGTGCTTTATATCCGACTCAGCGGATAGATACCGATTGGCAAATATGCGAGAGGATAGAGTAAGTGGCTCAACTTTTGGAGCGTATGACGCACTCAGGTTGTTTTGATCGTTGAGTTGATAAGCCACATAAAGATGCGGGTACAGGCGAGCAAGCTTTTGATGTACCATTCCGCTAGCAAGATAGGCATGAATCGAACCTTCCATAGAGATCGATTTCCAAGCATAGCGCTGGCTGCCTATCGAGAGATCGACAAAGGACAGTCCCGAGGTAGAGTTTTGTCGAGAAATCGACCCTACAAGCGCTGCAAGTCTCACAGTCAATGGTACAGTATAAACTGGAAAGCCTGCCGCTCCGCCGAGTCTGATATTGGTTTCAACTACCGCCCTGGAGCTATCATCCACTTCGAAATTCTCGTACCCGAATTCCCCCTCATAGAGCATTGGACTACTCACCCAATTCACCAAGTCGCCTGAAAGTGTGAAATCAGTCCTATTTCTGCCCAGAGAAGGTGTGCGGGTGCCATACCAGTTATAGGTGTCGGATTTGTACGTTAATTCAACGTGAATATTTGATCGGTCGAACCAAGGATTATAGGAGTTCATTGTGGTGCTCGCGATCAGATCCAAGCTTCCACCTGAACGATCAGTGTAGGGGGCAAAGCCCTTCGTCCTGTAGTACTCTCCATCGATTAAATAGAATAAATCGCCAAGATTATGTCCAAACCAGAGTCCGGCTTTGGGAGAAAAGAATGTCCCAATGCTCGCCGTTGCTCTTCCGTTGAACAGAGAGGCGACGCCGTCGTGACTCGACTCTTTGTTTCCGATGGAGATCTGGGCCGTTTCCCGGTCCTCGTTCAAAGAGGTTCCCAACAACGATCCGATTCGAGTTGATTGCGTATCTTCCGGCGCAGAAATTTTTTCCGCTCCAGGCAAGTCGATCACAGCGTTTCCCGTAATCTCGTACTCGGGGAGATCAATTTTCGGCATCGCGGCCCTAAGCGTAGTTGCAGACGAATCTTTCACATCCAATGGGAATTCCAATTGTCTCGTTTCAGGCAAACGTTTGTCGGTTGAATCAACCTGAGCGGTAGCGATACTCACAAGCATCAATAGTAACGATTGAGCAAGGAAGAGATTCCGGACAATCGAAATATTTCTCCTTGAAAAGCAACAAGAACTGAGCATTGCTCTTGCATGTTGATGTTGAATATTCACTTGCATATCACAACGTGAACCCGGAAACTGGATCGATTGTTTGTCGTCAAAGTTTGCTCATTCTTTCGAGACGCTTGCGTGCTTCCGATGCGGTCTCCGTCTCCTTTTTGAATTTCAGGGCATCGTCGAAGGCGGATTTGGCACGAATCGGATCCTGAATCGCAATGTATGCATCGCCCAATGCCACGTAGGATTTCGCAACCCATCGGTCATACGTCGGAAACACATACTTTACTTTCATCAGAGCCGTTATCGCAGTTTTCCAGTCCTTTGCACCTGAGAACGCAAGGCCCAGCAAGTACTGTGCTTCTGCGCCAAATTCGTCCGTCCTCGATGTCGCCATTTCTTGAGCCCTGACTTGCGCGGATTGGTAATTTCGGTCCGCCAAGTCAATTCTTATGAGACCGAGTCTTCCCTTGACGGCGCCGATGGTGGCAGGAAACTGTGAAATCACCGACTCGAATTCATCCTTCGCGTCAGCGAGGTTCCCGTTCTCGATATAAAGATTTCCCATTTGATAAAGCGCGTCCGGATATATTTCCGAATCTTTGAATTCTTTCACGATCCTTGAGAGATCAGCGAAAGCTTTGTCGTAGAGTTTTTGTTCTGAATAGATTTCTGCGGCTTCATCCAGTGAACGAGAGACAATCGCCGGAGGTGCGCTTGAAGTGTGCACGATATTCTCGAGTGTTGACACGGCCTCATTCAATTTGTCTTGCGCTCTGAGACATTTGGCGACCCAATACTGTGCCGTCGTCAAATTCTTTGATTTCGGAAAATTCCGGGCCAATTGCCGGTACTGCTCCTCTGCCCCTGCATAGTCCCCTTGTCCGAACAACATGTCTGCTTTCTTCAGGAGAAGATCTTCCCCTATTGTTGATCCGGGATTCGCCCTGACATAACTATCAATGACTCGTCCGGCTTCCTTTTGCTTTCCCTGTGCTGCCAAACAGTATTGCTCGCCATTTAGAGCGTCTGCGACGTAACTGCTTTTGGGATAACGGGATATGAGCTGACGATATGCCTCGATCGCCGCAGGGTACTGTTTCAAGTTGTAGTATGAGTCGCCCGTGCTGTAGAGCGCCCGCGGAATGAGTTCACTGCTTGGATAAGTTTCGATGAGTTTCTGAAATTCTCCGATCGCATCAGTGAATTCCTTTCGTTGGAAATTGATCCAGCCGATGGCGTATTGAGCATCATCTGCAAGATTTGAACTGGGGTAGGTTTTGATGAGCGCTTCAAACTGTTTGTATGCCTCGCTGTAGTTTTCCTGGCGGAAGAGGGCCTGACCGAGCTGGTAATTCGCATAATCAACACCGCTGTTCGTCGGGAACAACCGTATGACAACACGGTATGAACCTTCAGCCCTCGTGTAATCCTTTAGCTCAAAATAGGCATCTCCAATTCTCAGTCGAGCATCAAATGCCATCGGCCCATTAGGATAGGAAGCGATGAGTTGTTCAAATCCTTCGATTGCTTTCTGATACTTCCCTGCTTTGAAGCACGACCAGCCAATGCCATACATCGCCTCCTGTCGCTTTTCAGTACTGCGGTAGGCAATGGTTCGTTGGTATTCCTCCAATGAATGTTCATAGTCACCAAGCGCATAATCAGCCTCGGCCACCCAGAACTGGGCATCCGCAGCCTTTGGATGTTCGGGATATGTCTTGACAAAGTTTGAGAATCGTACGGCGGCTTCTTTCAGCATCTTCATCTTAAACAAGCACCATGCCGCCTGGTAGCTTGAGTTGAGCTTCACATTGAATCCTGCATTCGGGCTTGCCACTGCCTTTTCATACCAGTCGCGCGCTTCCTTAAAATTCATTGTGACCAGCAGACATTCGCCAACCATCATGTACGAATCTGGCAAAACATCGCTCCGAGGGAAGTCTGCTGCAACGCGCAAAAAGTCCTTCTTTGCGTCATCGACTTTTTTATCCTCGTAGGCCATCACGCCCAGATCAAACAGTGCATTGTCGGTGTATTCTCCGCTTGGATCCCGAGTAATCAAATCATTCAAAGTAGACACCGCTGAGGCACGCTTTCCGCCGAGTTTCTGTGCAACCGATCGACGATACAGGGATGCAGAGGCAAGCACGTCCGAATCCAGCGTGTCAAGGGCAAATGTTTGTGCGGCCTCTGTGTACTTCTTCTGTTTCAGGTACGTCCAACCGAGCGCATAGACAACATCACGCTTCAACTTGTGATTCGAATGCTCATTGAGAAATGTTTCGTAGCTCTTCTGTGCATCGGATATGTCGTCGAGCCGATTGTAGGCCTCTGCAATGAGGTAATCTGCTTGTCCTCGCTCGTCATCCTGGGCGATGGTTGTGCGAGATTGAGAAAGCACCTCAATCGCCTTTCTGTAATCTTTGGAATAGAAGAGACATTCACCTATTCGAACTTTGGCAGATGGCGCTAGACTGCTTTCTGGAAATTCTTTCAAAAACCTTCCATACCACTCCGTTGCTCTGGCAAAATCTTCCTTTTTTTGATACGTCCAGCCGATCGAATACAGTGCGTAGTCTCTCAGTCTGTTCTTGGGGTAATTCTCGTATGCTACCGTGTAGTACTTGATGGCATTGTCGAATTCTGAAAGCTGGAGTTGTCCTTCACCAATCCAATATGCGGCTTCTCCTGCAAGATCATTGTTGCCAAACTGATCAAGCACAGTCTTGTAGGCAGCAATTGCTTCCGTTGGCTTTTTCAGTTTCAGATAGGAGTCCCCAAGGCGGAGTTGTGCGTCCGGAATGAATTTCGATTGGGGATAGAGCTTGACAAACTGCAGGAAGCCTTGAACTGCCGAATCAAATCTTCCCTGATAGTAACGGCATTCGTTTTGAAGAAAAAGAGCATTGATGCGCCTTGCACTTTCGGGGTATTGTTTCAGAAATTTTCCGAATTGCTCTTCAGCTAATTGATAGACACCATCTTTATAAAGTCCAAGAGCGAAAGCGTAATCCTGCTCTTCCGCGATGATGGGAGTCCGATCGACAGGATTTGTTTGAGCGCAGACGGGTGACACGGGAAGGCACAAAACCGCACACAAGCAGAGGAAAAAACGGAGCAAGAGAAAACTGCGATTTCTTTTGATTTTTGACAATTCGATTCTCAGCCTTTGAGTCTCTGTCTGTATGCAAAAGAGCTTAAAGTAGTACCTTAGACAAATCTACTAACACGTTAAGTTAATGGAATCCTTGTCAGAAGTCAAGAAAGCTCAAAGCCGGCGAAATTGGGGTAAATTAAGGGTGTTGATTGCTATAGCGGAATGCCAGTGAGGGGGAGTTACGCAGTTATGCTGCTTTTTAAGTAGCGGTTTTGTCTACGAATGTCCGGCAGTATTCCAGAAATCGATAGAGGTCGGAAAAGTTTGAAGCAATTCCGAGCGAAACACGAACGGCTCCAGCTGTCTTGCCTTTGGAAGCAATGATGCATTGTTCAAAGG
Source organism: uncultured Ignavibacteriaceae bacterium (assembly GCA_964579855.1). Lineage (GTDB taxonomy): Bacteria > Bacteroidota > Ignavibacteria > UBA10030 > UBA10030 > JADGQA01. The sequence continues at coordinate 9,549 of CAZOIM010000098.1, forward strand.
AAGCCCGTTCTTCATTCTCGAAGCAGTCGCTCATATCGGACTTCGTCAAACCGAAAGCAATTTCTCCGGCCCCCGGATTGCAGAAACATCCAGTACGAAGAGAAATATTGAACCTCCCGGCCGACTCTTCGATCTCATGAAAATTGAAAACCTTGCCTGTTGGATCGTGAAAGTTCATCGCGATTGTGCCTCCACGCATTTTGGTATCGTGCGGTCCGTAGACCTCGACCACTGGAGTCCCATTTTTGTGTCGAATAGCAGTGAGATTTTCCAGCAGCCACGCAGAAAGGGAGACAACGCGTTCGTGGATCTTGTCGATTCCGGCCTCGCTGAGAAATTTAAGTCCGATTGCAACCGCCGGGAGATTCAGATAATTGATTGTACCATCTTCAAATCCTGTTTCCCCATCCGCGAGGTAATAGCTGTCCCCTTGTACTGAAACCACTTTAATGGTTCCGCCGGAAAACCACGGGCGATGCAATTTCTTAAGCGCCAATTTCCGGGCTATGAGGCACCCCACACCTGTTGGATATCCAAACATTTTATAGAACGAAAGTGGGACAAAGTCCGGATGCCAAGTGCTGAGATCAAGGCGGTTTGAGGGGACGAAAGCGGCCGCGTCGACCAGAACATCCCAGCCTAATGACTGAGCCCTCTGGATCCACTCAAGCGGATGCTGAACGCCGGAAAAATTTGATTGAGCGGGGAACACAAAAAGATTATGCCCCTTGGTCGGTTTTTCCAAATGCTGTTTCAACGTTTCCGCATTGATCCGTAGTTCGGGCGCGTCAACCGGAACGTACGTGATACTTGCACCTTTGGATCGAGCAAATTCTCGGATCCCGTTCGCGGCGTTGTGATTGTCAAACGTGAGGAGATAGCGGGAATCGGCGCTAAACGGATACGACTCGCCGACGAGCTTTAAGGCCCCACTGGCGTTTTGCGTGAAAATGACGACGTATTCCTGGGGCGAGGCATTGAAGTACTTCAAAACGCTCTCTCGCGCCTGCTGATCCAATCGTGTTATCGCAAGCGAGGATGGATTATTGGAATGCGGATTACCGAATATTCCGTGCTTCAGAATGTCCAAATGCTGATCGAGCTGGGAACTCGCATAGAGGCCGCCGCCTGTGTAGTCAAGATATACGTGTCCGGATTCGTCGAGTCGCGAGAATTCCCTGGTACGTAACATATCCAGGCTTTGCGTGTCTCCATACAGCGGATGCGCCAGCTTGAATTCACGAAACGCCTGATCGCTCTGGGAAGAATCGCGATTACGGAGTTTTGAAGGTACTATCGCTGGATCGTTCAGTGCCATTACCAACTCATATTAATCTGTATAACACCGAGGCAAATTGCCAAAATGTGCCTTGGTATTCTAACGCAATTTGCCACGAAAGTCCACCCGAACTTTGACGCCTCCTTATTTGTTCGGCTCTATTGGCTTGAGAATTACCGCCGGAACATTCTCAGCCTTGACAAGACTATTGAAACCGGGAAGATCGGTGTCAACTATTTGCTTGTACTTCGCAAGCTGCGCGTCGATTTTTCCGGACAATTCATTGTACAAATCGTAGGATTGCTTCGTCGGTTTCGTGTCTGCGCTCTCGACCGTACTCCCAACACCGGCTAGTTTGTCGTTGAGTTTGATGGGAAAGTTCAAAGGATCCTCGCTGCTCTTGCTCTTCACCTGGATGAGTTCATTCTCGACGGCCGTGAGTTTCTGGTTCATCTTCTTTGCCGCTCCGGCAATGGTATCTTTTGCTGAAAACTTATCGAGTTTTTTCACAAACTCATCCGTCTGTTGCCGGATCTCCCTAATTGTATTCACTGCGACGTCCAGATCCGAGAGCTTGTCCCGGATCTTCATAAGCAGGTCCAGTTGCTCTTTGAAGTCTTCAGGTGAGGTAGTGAGTCTAGGATCTTTCCTGACCTCAAATGGCTCAGTCCATGTCCTGCCATCAATCTCCAGTTTCACCTGATACCTTGCGGGTACCACGACGGGTCCTTCAATCCCTCCCGACCACAATACTGCACCCGGAACGTCTGTCGCATCTGGATACCTCATATTCCAAACAAACCTGTTCAATCCTGAATCGGCAGGAGCTTTCGGAGGGCCCCCTCGACGTGAAGCAGCCTCTTCACCACCGCTTCCAGTTTCCTTCTTCTCTTCTTTGGAGGTGAATGTTTTAACCAGATTGCCTTTTTCGTCGAGAAATTCAAGTTTGACATCCCCCTTTGGCTTGCGGGAAAGATTATAGTAGACAACGACCCCGTTAGGCGGATTTTTTCCGACAGAAAGGCCCGGACGACTGAAACTCCCCCCCTGCATTCGATATGCATCTCCAGGTTTGTAGAGATGAACTTCTTGCTTGGCAATCTCATCACTCATCTGATAAAGCAAATTCAGGTCGTTGAGAATCCAGAATGAGCGTCCGTGTGTGGCGGCGACAAGTTCATTGTCCCTTGCTTGAATGGCCAGATCGTGAATCGGCACGACGGGAAGATTCAGCTGCAGGCTCTGCCAGTTGTTACCGTCATCGAACGAAATGAATATCCCTCGTTCCGTGCCTGCATAGAGCATTCCTTTTCGATGCGGATCTTCGCGTATCACATGCGTAAACTCGTTTTCCGGAATGCCCTTCACAATCTTTTTCCACGTCTTTCCAAAGTCGGACGTCTTGTATAACAACGGTCTGAAATCATCGAGACGGTATCGCTGCGCAGCGACGTATGCCGTCGCTGAATCGTGAGGCGAGGGATCAATTATACTAACAGTGGACCATTCAGGCAAATCTCTTGGGGTGACATTTTGCCACGTTGTGCCGCCATCCCGAGAGAGTTGCACCAATCCATCATCCGATCCCGACCACAAGACTCCTCTTTGGACCGGGGATTCTGCAAAAGAGAAAATCGTGCAATAGTATTCTACACTGGTATTATCCTTCGTGATTGGACCACCGGAAGGGCCTTGCTTTGACTTGTCGTTTCTCGTGAGATCTGGACTGATGACATTCCAACTCATCCCCTCATTTGTCGATTTGAATACCACATTGGCCGCCGCGTAAATGGTTTTTGAATCGTACGGCGATAGGACAATTGGGAATGTCCACTGGAAACGGTACCGTAGCGAGTCAGCGCCATATCCCATTGGGTTATCAGGCCAAGGCGACACATCTTGTTCCTGGTGCGTCGAGTGGTCGTAACGTGTAATCAGTCCGCCATAGTTACCGGCATATACGATATTCGGATTATCCAAGTTTACCGCGATATAGCCGCTCTCACCGCCGCCAACATCGTTCCAATCCTGACGGGTTATGGCAAAGCCTGTCGTTCTGCTCGCGATACCAACCGTGCTGTTGTCCTGTTGAGCACCATACATTCGATATGGGAATTGGTTATCGAGCACTACATGATAGAACTGGGCGGTAGGAATATCCTCATCTGTCCACGTCCGGCCTCCATTCTCGCTGACTTCCGCTCCCCCATCGTTTCCTTCGATCATTCGTTCGGGGTTGTTGGGGTCGATCCATAAATCGTGGTTGTCACTATGTGTGCCGGAGATATTCGAGAGGGTTTTTCCGCCGTCGACAGATTTGAAGAACTGGACATTGAGGATATAGACTGTCTCCGGATTCTTCGGGTCAGCATAGATGTGCGAGAAATACCATGCCCGCTGGCGTATCCGTTGCTCATTGTTGACTTTTCGCCAGTTCTTGCCTCCGTCATCGGAGAGAAAAAGTCCACCCTCTTCAGCCTCAACGCTTGCCCAGACGCGATCGGATTTAGCAGCTGACACCGCGATCCCGATCCTTCCTTTGATGCC
>CAZOIM010000099.1:0-10148 GCA_964579855.1 uncultured Ignavibacteriaceae bacterium
GATCAACAAGTAAACACCGCGATGTTCTCGTTCGGCGGGACGTGCATCGAACTTCTTGAGCCAACTGCGACGAATTCCTCCATCGCAAAGTTCATCGATAAGAGGGGGGAGGGCATGCATCATCTCTCATTTGCCGTCAATGACATTGTTGTAGAATTAGCAAGACTCAAGAAGGCCGGATTCCAACTCATCGATGAGCAGCCGCGAAAAGGGGCAGACAATTGCCTGGTTGCATTCCTTCACCCGAATTCGACGAATGGAGTCTTAATCGAGATAAGCCAGAAACTTGAGTAGCAGCTGTGGACGTACCTACCGATAACCCCGCAATATCGTTTCACGCAAAAGATCTCTCGCTCGAAGAAAAGCTCGACTCGCTCCCCCAGCAACCCGGAGTTTATCAGTTCAAGAATGCCGATGGAAAAGTCATATACGTCGGCAAGGCCGCCAACCTCCGCAGTCGGGTTCGGCAGTACTTCCAGAAATCCCGGGCACCCGAACCCCGTGTTGAATCAATGGTTTCGAAGGCCGTGGACGTTGAGCTCGTTGTCACCGCGTCGGAAGTGGAAGCTCTCATTCTCGAAGCAAATCTTATCAAGAGACTGAAGCCCCGCTATAACGTCGTGTTGAAGGATGACAAAAGCTATCCGTACATCGTGATTACCAACGAGCCGTTTCCAAGAGTCTTCGTAACACGCAGGAAATTACCGGGCGGAAAGTACTTTGGGCCCTACACGGACGTCAAGACCATGCGTTTTGCTTTGAAGACCGTTAGAGACATCTTCATGATTCGCAGCTGCAACTACGACATGACGGAAGATTCGATTGCCGCCGGGAAGTTTAAAGTGTGTCTGGACTTTCATATACACAAATGCGAGGGTCCGTGCGAAGGGTTGGTTTCTGCAGACCATTACAACAGAAAAATCGCTCAGGCAACTCAAGTCCTGCGGGGAAAAACTGAAGTCGCGGTCCAGTCGCTTGAGGAAGAGATGCGCCAATTCTCCGAACATCTCAAATTTGAGGAAGCCGGCCACATTCGTGATCAGATCAAGGCCTTAACGGTCTACACAGAACGACAGAGGGTCGTTGCCACAAAGCAAGTCGACCGCGATATCGTCGGTCTGGTGGCAAAAGGTGATGACGCATGCGGTGTTATTTTTAAAGTCCGAGAGGGCAAGGTTGTTGGAAGCCAGCATTTTTATCTTGGGAATGTGGAGGGAAAGGAAGCTGGAGAGGTCGTCGAACTTCTGCTCGAACGGTACTACCTGGACGTCGAAGATATTCCGGAAGAGATAGTGCTTTCAGATTCTCCGGTTTCAGTCGAACTACTGCTTCAATGGCTTCGGAGTCGTCGGGGCGGAGACATTTCATTGGAGATTCCCTCGGGTGGCGAAAAGGCGAAGCTCGTTGCAATGGCAAAGAACAATGCACAGTATTGGCTGGACGAACTGGAAATTCAGCGGATGAAACGGGGAGACTTCGTCCCCCATTCATTGAAATCGCTGCAGCGCGATCTCCGATTGGAGAATCTCCCCCGGAAGATCGAATGTTTCGACAATTCCAATATTCAGGGAAGTGATCCGGTATCATCCCTTGTGGTCTTTGAGGATGCAAAACCGAAAAAGAGTGAATACAGAAAATACAAGATCAAATCTGTCGTTGGACCGGACGATTTTGCAAGCATGAAAGAAGTTGTCGAACGTAGGTATTCCAGGATGCTGCAGGAACAGACTCCTCTTCCCGACCTTATCGTCGTCGACGGCGGGAAAGGACAGCTCTCAAGCGCTATTGAAGTTCTGCAAAAGCTCGGCATTACCAATACCCCAATCATCGGACTTGCGAAGAGATTGGAAGAAGTGTATGTCCCAAATCAAAGCGATCCGGTGCAAATACCCAAAACTTCTACGGGACTTCGATTACTCCAACAGATCCGTGATGAAGCCCACCGTTTTGCCATTACCTTCCATCGACAATTGCGATCAAAACGAATCCTGCAAACAGAATTGGATCTTATCAAGGGGATTGGTAAGAAACGGGCACAAGAACTGCTGGAAGCGTTTGGCTCAGTACAGGGTGTTAAATTTGCAACTGAAGACCAGCTTGCGGAAATTGTTGGAGAAAAAGTCTCAACGAAAATCAAAGAGTACTTCAGAGATGAACCCACCGACGATGAATAGAATTTTCTCTTCCCTCCCTAAATACAAAAGCCCTTGAGGATGCTCAAAGGCTTTTGTGTTCGCGGCTCAAGGTCCGGTCAATACCGCACTACTCTCACGCTTGATACTCCTGTGTCCACATCGATATAGATTTTTTTCGTTGCATTTTCAAAATTGTCCGACTGCCAGGTATCATTTTCAAGCTTCGAAAATCCTTCGTAGTCTGTGCTGCCAACGTGAGAATTATCCCTGATCTCACATCCTGATGATGCCGGAATCTCAATTCGCACTGTCGACACTCCCGTTTTCACCCGTAGATTGGTTTCCTCAAGGCGGTCTCCAAGCTTGACTCGAATTGAGGATACACCGGCATCAATGGTGACTTTTTCGGCCTTGTATGGGCGAAGATCGAGATCAAGTCTCGATGCACCCGTTTGAAAGCGCATCATCCACGTCGGCTGATCATTGAGTCGGATTTCTGCCCGGTTCTTCATTCTATTGAAGAAGCGGAACGATCTTCTATCCCTCATTCTGAATGAAATGTTCGTCGTCCCATCGTCATCTGATTTCTTCAGATCATACTGGCCAAAACCGCTTTCGGTTCTTGCCTCCACAAGTTCTTGCGTTGGTTCCCCCATCACGAAACGTCCTGCTCCACCGCCAAATGTGAAACTTGCCTTGTCGATCGTGCTGTCAAATGGCTCCGAAAAGTGTTGTGAATACTGAATTGGATCGGAATCATCGAAGGAATTGTTGATCCACTGGAATGAAAAGAATCCAAAAACCATGCAGGCGAAAATAATGCCGTTGAAGATGGACAACCCGGCCCTGATTGCCCGATTCTCCGTGAACTTTGATAGTCCCCAGAAAATGAGGATAAGTGGCCAGAGTCTCCACGAATAGCCCCAATCAATATGAAGATATTCCATGTTATTGAGGAGCAGAAGCAGACCTATCACGACAAAGAATGCACCCCAAAAGAAACGTCCAGTTTTCATTTTTGTGGTTCCTCTCTTTATCTAGGTATGCTTCGGGGTTTTCGTAAGTATTGCAATACCCAGAAGGATCATGATAATTGGCCAGAAATCCCTGAAGTGAAAATGCGGGAGAAAATTGTCGGCAAGAAAAAGCCCTCCAATGACAATGAGAACGATCCCTGCAGTCATGCTCCCTTTGTGGTTACTTGGCTCTGAAATGGGTGCAGGTTGAGGTTGAGCTTCTTGAGGAGCTGCTGCTGAAGGGGTCACTGGAATGGTGTAAGGTTGTTGAGGAATGATAATCCAACAGATAATGTAACCAAGAATACCGGAACCCCCGGCAAACACTGCAACAACAAACAGTATACGAACGAATACGGGATCAATGTCGAAATACTCTGCGATCCCGCCACAGACGCCGCCGATCATCTTTTCTTTGTGAGAACGATACATTCTTTTGTTCATAACACCTCCCTTTTGTTGTGATTACGGCGAAGTGCGAACAAAGGTTTCACCAGAATTGGGAATCACGATCGAATGCACGATTCACTCGTGCGAACGGCATCAAAAATTTCATCGAAGCGGGAAATGGTCTTACTGCAGTCAGTGCAATCGTTCGGTGTGATCGATCAGGCTGCCGTTGAGATAGGCATTCACTGCATCATTGATGTTCGCGATGTCGGTTACTTTCGGTGTGATGTTGAGCGAACGAAGGCTCTCATATGCCCCGGTTCCCATTCCACGGGCAAGGAGCACTTCGCAATCAGAGATTGTCGATGCCATCTGTCCGTGTTTCGATTGCGATGCGGCGTCAAAGCCGTGACCTTTGACATCGGAGCCGTGAGTTTCATGAGAATGCTGATCCGTCGCAAAATGCGAATGGTTCATCTTGTCACGTTTTTCCTGAGATACGATTTTGCCATCCACGATTGAAACGACGACATAGAACGGTGCACGTCCAAAATGCTGACTTATTGTTATTCCATCCTCAGTTACTATTGCGATCTTCATTGGTATTCCTCGAATAAACGTAGTTAATGACTGGCGTTAAATGCTTTTGTGAGTTATACACTATGCAGATATGGTTCAAATTGGGGCTGAGAAGCTCAACATCCCCCCTGAATCTTCCGGGCTTTTTTGGGCTCCTTCGAGCCCTTGTTTTTATTCTCTGCAATCATGTTCTGGATTTGGATTTGTGCATTTTCGCGAAACATCTTGACATCCGGATCCCATCTGCTTCCTGTTGGAACGAATGCGGGAGGATTGAGTATCGTCCTGTCGAATTCCTGAAATCCGCCGCGAAGAATCGCAAGATTTTCGTACCCCAGTTCCTGCAATAACAGGTATGTGATCCGTTCTTGATCTTCGGTCTGGCCTATCACGACCTTCTTGACGTGTCGTTGTGCCAGGTTTGCAGTCCAATCCTTCCCGAAGAGATCCCGCGGTGCGGCATTCAATGAGCCAGGTAACGAGAGCTTGGAAAATTCTTGGGCAGGGCGGATGTCTATCATTCGGATATTCGGTTCATGGTCAACGATGCGAAATGCCAGTTCGTCGACTTCCATAGCGACGACCGGGTGCGAATAGATATAGCCTGGATTAGAGACCATGTTGATTAGGTGCGTCTTTCGGTCCGGCAAGAAGATAAACAATACCCCGAGGACGAAGACGCTTGCTCCGGCTGCAACGTGGTTACGGGTCTTGAAGAGGAACGATGGCGCTGAAGTCTTGTCCACGCGACGTTCAATCATCGACGTCACTGTGAATGCAGTAACTGCCATCGCTATCAGAAGAAAAGCAAACATCCCTTGCGAAATTCCTAGCGACTCATACACCTTAATTGGTCCAAGAAAGGTGGAATCAAAGAAGACATTGTAGAGCGGAAATAGTTCGCCGAACAGGAAAACTCCCAGGAGGCCGCCTCCGATGAAGAACATTGCGTCGATCTTTCCAATTGCCGCTGCGGAGATGCTTGTACCAGGACAATACCCCCCCAGAATGAAGCCCAACCCCATGATAACTCCACCAACGATAGCAGGTATGAGCCAGGTGGGATTGACGAAGATCATTTCCGTGTCCAGCAGTCCGAGGTAGCCAAGAAGCAATACTCCACTCATGGCAGTCACTGCGGCGGTAAAGAATACGCGCAGGACAGTGAAGTCGTAACCGTAGAATACCCCTGCGAGCCGGCGTGAAGATGAGAATCCGGCCTGTTCGAGTACGAAGCCGAATCCTATTCCGAGGATCAGCGCTACGACAAGATTCAATTGATCAGTTATGAGGTCAGGTACGAATGGTCCCATAGTATCACCCTGCGATTATAACCAAAGTTTGCGGGCAACATACGCGAATGCGTAGCCCGAGCCAAATATTGCAAGCATGGCGATGAATCCAGCTGTAGAAAGTACCGCCATGCCGCTCAATGCCGCACCACTTGTGCAGCCTCGTGTAAACTGTGCTCCAATACCGAACAGGGCTCCGCCAATTGCAGCGAACAACCAGCGCCGCTTTGGTGAAATGTGTGGTCCGCCCTCCGTGACAAATTTAAGGCGGTCAGAAACAAGCCCGGAAATAAATCCGCCAATGAGGACACCAGCGAGTTCGAAGACAAGCCATGCTTTTAAGGGATTGTCTTTTCCCGGACCAACGTAGGTTCCAAAGAATGTAGATTTCTCGGCGTGAGAAGGCGCGATTCCGTCGACAGTAGCAACCACGATGTCTTTGATGGCGCCACTAGCTCCAAGACCTCGTCCGGTTATGAAAATTGTTGCCAGGAGCACAAGGCCGAGAAAGAAACCCGCCAGGTAAGGATTCATGTATGTAGTTTTCATAGTTATTTCTCACTTAGACATTACTGGGTCTTTGATGGCACTAGGAAGTGAATTCTTCTCAGATTCTTCCGGCAAGTCTTCAAATCCCGTGATCATTGCCTTGAGATTTGATGTGATGGTGTTGCCGGTTGTAATGAGATAGAGGTGAATGACGAAGAACGTGACAAGGAGGAAAGCGCCCACAGTATGCAGGATGGCTATGACTTCAAGACCCTTTACATTGAGACTGAGAACTTCATATCGCTGCGGGTAACGATAGAACATATACAGAAGTCCAGTAATTACCATTCCGGGAATGATAAGAACTTTCAGACCGGCATAGACGAGTTTTTGGAGAGGATTGAGCTTGCTCAGGACTGTCTTTTTCGTCGGATGAGGAGCGTTTCGGAAAATGCCAAAGATGTAGTATTCCGATTGAGCTCGCAGGTTTTTCCACGTAGGGAGGTATTGTCTCCATTCGCCAGTGGTAAAATGCCAGAAGATCGCAAAAGCGATCAACACGAGAAAGCTGATGGCAGCGAAATTGTGGTAAGAAACCGCTTGGTCGTAGCCAAAGAATTTTATGGAACCGTGAATTTCAAAACCTGTGATTCCCAGAAAGATGATGAGAAACGCCTGCGTCCAATGCCAAAACCGTTCGAAAGCGCGATAAACGTATTCTCGTTTCATACTATTCTGCCTTCCTTCTCTTCTGACTCATTGTGAATCGTATGCTGCCGTGGAGAACAACTCCCGCGATTGTGAGAACAAGTATCCCAACACCGAATTGTTCGACCAACGGATTGTAGTCTCTGCCCGGCATATAGAATCCACCGACGTCCGCAAGACGACCGTTGTTTCGGGTATGGCAGTCGGCGCATTGAACGGCCTTGTCTTTCGTCGAAACCATATGATTGACAGGCCAATACATCTCTGTCTCAACGAATCCGTACTTGCCGCTATAGGGAAGATGGATCTGTTTCATTCCTTCTTCAGATGCCCGTCCCCAATTGAATTCCTTCCAATAGCCACCATCACCCGCCTTGTTTGAGACGGTTTTTGGCTGAATAAGATATTTGTTCTGCGTATCGAATATTTGATTCGCACGGTGGATCTTGACAGGGTAAATTTTCGCATCGGGGTCGTCATAACTTCCATAAAGCGGGTTAAGGAGAACGGGTTTCGCCGAATCAATTGTATCTCCGACGAGATAGTGCGATGCGGTCCCATTGAACCAGATGTAATCGGGCTTCAGGTTCTTTCCCCAAATGAATGATCCCTTGATCGACATATAGACGTCCGTCCCCGACGAATCCTTTTCCTCGTAGGGTTTTCCATCACGTAGCTTGCCTGCTGTGGACCAGTCCCAATGAAGTTTTGTCGGATTAACCTTTGCATACGTCGGGATATGACAGGTCTGGCAGGCTATCTTGTAGGTGTGCTCATTGAGGATATCGCTTTCATGCGGCATCGCTGAGTGGCATTGCTGACATTCAACACGATTACGGTTCATAGAAGACACCGAGTACATCTTGCCAAGCATTTGATGCTTCTGCGCAGTATGACAATCGACACATTGCATATCAGGTCCGTCTGATGCCATATGGACATCAACGTCTCGTGCAGGATCGAAGAGAGCCTGTTCGAGGTCACCGTGTTTCACATTGTTGCCTCCTCCGCCGAAGAAATGGCACGTACCACAATTGGTACGTTCGGGCTTCCCGACGTGCTGAGCGACAAAGTTGAGGTTGACAGAGGGATCCGGCATGCCGGCTCCGTCGAGTTTCTTCATGTACGTTCCACTGTTATCGTGACAGGCGAGACAGTCGACATTCAACGAATCTTTGAAATTGAATGAATCATTCGAATAGCCGTAGCCGATATGGCAACGATCACAGCTCTGCTGATTTCCGGAAATGCCGATGCAGAAATTGTTCAATACATTCCGTTTGCCTAGTGGACGGATACCTTTCCCTTCGATATATTCAGTGCGTTCCCAATTCCAGTGCGTCGATTGCATGACCTCCGCCGCACGTCCGTTATGGCATGAAATACAGGCTGCCGTCACCTGTTGCGGTCTGGTAAATTTCTTTTTCAATTCTGCAAATAACGAATGGTCGACCGAAGGATTCGACTTCTTCGAGTACTGTTCCTTGAGTCTTGCCAGAGGAGTGCTCTCGGAACTGTTCTTATGGAGTGCTGTCATCAGCAAGCCAATAAACACTGCGAGTGCAAACAGAGAAATGATTATTCTTTTCATGGCTGAGTTACCGATTTGCTTTTATTATGATGAACATCAAGACATTCTTGGACGTCTATGGCGTAATGCGTTTTTGCGTCAACTCGATAATTGATGCTTTGATATCTTCGCAATTGACTGCAATCTGATAGACTTTGCACTCGCGACAATTCTGAGTAGCACAGAAATCGTCCGTGTGCGGATAGCCCCAACAGCCTTGCTTACTTCCTTTGTAGGCTTGGCAACCTTCTCGTTCGATTTCGGAGCATCCCCGAATTTGCCAGCACGGTATGAACGAATGAACGTGTCTGATTCCCTGGATACTGAGTTTCTGTTCCGTGATGGCTTTTCGAATGCACTCTAATCGTTTGATATCAGAGTCCGAATACAATCGCTGGCCGTTGAGTCCTTTATAGGAAACGATGAGCCGCTCTCTTTCGTACATACGGAGCGTATGGACGGAGATCCCAAGCATTCGTGCAATCGTTCCGATCGAATACACAGGAGTATCCTGGTCTATCGGCGGTTTCGAGTTTTGTTCTCGCTTCAATTGTTGTAGACCGCTTTTCATGTGTTGTGTATTTAAGTGTTCTCATTATTGCGAAGGAGGAAGCACGGAGCGAGTATCCTCACATTGCTACAATGATCGCTGAGCTATATTTATGGATAGCAACTTATATACCATTCAAAAATGAGAATATGGCGCTTTAAATATTTCGTTTTAGGGACTTAACGAGAATGATATTTTTGGTTCTGACAAATATCAAGTTGAATTTCCGAAATGTAAGGGGGCGGAAGTATTGAGTTGCTGCAGATACCCGCAGCAATTTATTTAAGTGTTTTATTGCTCAACGGTTTGAGAACTGGCCGGGCATAAGATTGCGAGTTGTTAATTGGTTCATGCTTGGCCGAGAATTTCCAGGGGCAGCCAAGCGATTCAGAGGCTCCCAAGTTTCGATTGACGTCATTTGTCGTTCGGTTTAGTGAAGATCTCTTTTCCTAATAGGTTTTGCTGTCAGCATAGCCCAAACACTGATCTCGTCGAGCCTGAATCGCGAAACCGAAATGAATTGACTTGGATCGGGTGCTATTCTAAGTTGCTCGACTAGATACAACAGTATAGGAACCAACGGAAATGGGAGAGATGCCTGCCGGGCCCTTGCCAATGCCTGTGTGAGCAAAATGCTGAAGCAAAACGAGGCATTATAGCGTCAAAGATCGGCTTTGGATTTGGGTAGAGATGAAGTATCGGAAGGATGCTGTGAGGAACGATGTCCCGACGATCGCACAAAGAGGCATGACTCGAAGGCTGCATTGTGAGTGAAGGTCTACGTCATTCTCACTGCGGAATTTGGGTTCCATTAATTAAGACTTCACTCGTAACATTATTGTTTGTATATTTTACGCAGTTGTTGAGCCTCGCCTGAAGTGACGTATTTGCCCGACTGGGTGTACATTAAATCATTCCGCTTAAGAGCATTCGAGCCTGCAAATCCTGATCAATGAAGTACGATTCCTTCAATTTCATATACCTGTCCGAAATCTTGAATCTTCCTGTGTACGATTCCGATCGTAACAAGAAAATTGGACACATTACCGACCTCGCATCCACAACAAGCCAGGTTTTTCCAAGAATCACTGGAGTATTGGCAAATCTACGCCAGTCCAAAGTTCCTGTTTATATTCCGTGGACCAATGTGCGAATTGGAGCTTTCCAAAAACAAATTACGGTGGATCATTCGGCCTTGGAGGGAAATGGTGTCGCAAAGGCTTCTGAGAGTGAAATCCTGATTGGTAAAACGTTTATGGACCGACAGATCATTTCGACATCCGGCTATAAACTCGTTCGGGTAAACGATCTGCAATTGCTGGTGGATAGTTCTTCAAAAGAGAATCCGAATTTGTGGCTTGTTCATATCGATATCGGCTTCAAAGGTCTTCTCCGTCGACTCGGTTGGCTCACATTTGT
>CAZOIM010000099.1:10248-13289 GCA_964579855.1 uncultured Ignavibacteriaceae bacterium
GAGAAACTTGCGAGTATCGTCAGTGAGATGCAGATGGACGAAATTGTGGACCTTCTCGATGAGCTCTCGGATGAAAAACGAGTCGCGTTGTATGCCGCTCTGCCTCACGAAAAAATATCGGAAATCCGGGATCTCGCAAGACTATCAGAGTTCGGCATCGGTAGTATTATGAACACGGATTTCATCGTTGTCAGAGACACGCAAACCGTCAAAGAAGTGATGAAAACAGTAAAACAGGAGAGCAAGAAAGCCGAACTCGTCTACTACGTCTATGTCGTGGATGAACAGGAACATCTGAAAGGAATGGTGACGTTACGATCGCTCCTGACAGCGAAATCAGCCACTCTGATTTCTGATATTATGAGAGAAAATATTATTTCGGTCGAGCTTGAATGGACCGTCAAACGGGTGGCACAATTGTTCTTCAAATACAATTTTGAAGCCATTCCCGTGGTGAATGAAGAAGGAAAAATCCAGGGAATCATTACCATGCGCGATGCTCTGAAATCGGTTTTCCCCGAAATCAAAAAGGAGGCCGAAGGGTAGGATGCAGATCTGGAAGAAAATAAAAGAAAGCACGTTTGTCCGCAATATGGTGATTTTCTCTGCGATTATCGGACCGGGTATCATTACGGGCAGCGTTGATAATGATGCCGGCGGTATCACAACGTACTCCGTTGCGGGCGCCACGTACGGTTATAGGATGCTCTGGACGCTCATTCCTTCCTTCATCGCACTGCTCACCGTGCAGGAAATGAACGCACGTATGGGAATCGTCACCGGAAAAGGCTTGGCAGATCTCATCCGCGAAAATTTTGGCGTTCGAATAACATTCTACATCTTCATCTGTTTGTTGATCGCGGACATCGGCAACACCGCGACAGAATTCGCAGGCGTTGCCGGCAGCATGATGGTCCTTGGCGTGAGCAAGTACATCTCCGTCCCAATCGCTGCCGTCCTTGTCTGGGTACTGGTGGTCAAGGGGGACTACAAAGCTTCGGAAAAAGTCTTTCTGGTATTCAGTGTCTTCCTGCTTTCGTATGTGGTTTCGGCTGTCATGGCGAAACCGAACTGGTCGGATATCGCGACAGGATTTATTACCCCTTCGATTCAATGGGATAACGCTTATGTCTCGACGGTGTTGGGTCTTGTAGGGACAACGGTTGCACCGTGGATGCAATTCTACATGCAGTCATCCGTGATTGAAAAAGGAATCAAAATCGGAGATTATAAATTCACGGTGTGGGACGTTGTTGTCGGATGCGTAGCGACCATTGTCGTTGCTTTTTTTATTATCGTTTCGTGCGCAGCAACCCTGCACGTCAACCACATACAAATCTACGAGGCCAAGGACGCTGCTCTTTCTCTGAAACCATTCGCAGGTGCCCTGGCATCGCAGGTCTTCGCACTTGGACTTTTTGTGGCTTCAATTTTTTCGGCGGCGATTTTGCCTCTGGCCACGGCTTTTTACGTGTGTGAGGCATTCGGATTCGAGGCGGGCATTGATAAACGATTTGACGAAGCACCCCAATTCTATTGGCTCTTTACGCTCATTATTCTCATCGGCGTTACGATCATCCTTTTGCCCAATGCACCACTCATTGCAATCACAATTTGGACACAAGTACTGAACGCTGTCCTTCTCCCCATTGTTCTTATTTGCATGATGATCATCATCAACAAACAGGAAATTATGGAGAACTACACCAACAACAGACTCCAGAATTTGATTGGTTGGTCGACCTCCATTATTCTCATTATTCTCAGTGCTGTGCTCCTCGTTTCAGGGAGCGGCCTGGGTTAGTTCCGTGTCGACAAACGGGGGAACATTGAACGATGAAAAATATTCTCGTAATTGATGATGAGGAGGGAATGCGGACTGTCGTGAAGGCGGCATTGGGGGAGGAAGGATATCAAGTTATCGAGGCAGAAAATGGGACCGCAGGACTCGCGCTGGCACGGAAGAATGTGCCTGCACTGATTCTCTGTGACGTAAATATGGACGGTATCGATGGATATACTGTCGTTGAGCGCCTGAGACAAGAGCCCCTTACTGCGGCAATCCCGGTCATCCTGATGACAGGCGTGATGAGAGATTATTCGAGTGTTCGGCGTGCCATGGGGGTGGGTGCCGACGATTATCTACTCAAACCTTTCTCGGTGGAAGATCTCCTGTCTGCTGTGCGGATGAGGTTTTTGAAACAAACAACGATTGTGCAACGTGCCGAATCGAAGCTCAGTGAACTCAGAGCAAGCATTGCACTTTCGCTTCCCCATGAACTTCGCACGCCCTTGGTTGCAATTCTTGGCTTTGCAGATCTGCTGAAGACATATTATGAATCGATGGATAGGAAAGACATAGGGGATATGGCGGTGGACATTCATAATTCCGCGACCCGTCTTCACAGTCTCATTGAGAATTTTCTCATTTTCGCACAGATTGAGCTCACGGGTGCTGACGAAAGCAAATGCAAAGCCCTTCGTCAGGCGGAAACGCGGAATCTCGAGGCATTCATCAAGCTCATTACCCGGCGAAAAGCTGAAGTGTACAACCGATCCAAAGACGTGGTGCTCAATGTGGCCGAAGCGTCGGCAGCCATTTCTGTCGAATACTTCGAAAAAATTGTGAGTGGCTTGCTTGACAATGCGTTAAAGTTCTCGGAACCAGGGACCCCAGTCAACGTCAATTGTTCCAGCGAAGGTGGATGGCTGGTGGTGAGAATTGTGGATCGTGGACGTGGGATGACACCGGAACAAATTTCAAATGTCGGCGGTTACGTACAATTCGAAAGAAGGATGTATGAGCAACAAGGTTCCGGGCTGGGACTGATCATTGCCAAACGACTGCTTGAGATTCACGGAGGAACGCTCACGATCGCGAGCCAACCGGGTTCAGGGACGAGTGTCTCAGCAAGGCTCCCGGTATCACAGCCCGTCGACGAAGCGAATCGTCCCGTCGCATCCACGTGATTCCATATTGCCTTCGCTGTTTTCCTTTCGTATATTGGTGCCAAGGCTGAGGAAGCGAAAAAGGCAGATGA
>CAZOIM010000100.1:0-10978 GCA_964579855.1 uncultured Ignavibacteriaceae bacterium
GTGGACGACGAGGTTGTTGCGCGGAAGGTCCATGTTGCACTTCCACGCGATTTCTCTTAAGTCGCCTATTGCGCTCATGACATCGCCTTCCTTTCACGCGTCTCGTGCTCGATGAAATCGCCGAGCCGGCAATAGCGTTCATACAGGCGCTGATACTTCATTGCATTATCACGATTCGGACGGTATTCCTTTTCAAACCCGCTCCCCATAGACTTCCTGGCTTCGTCGATGGTTCTGTGTGTACCCGATACGGTGGCAGCGCACATTGCAGCTCCCAAAGCACACGTTTGCTCTGACCGAGGGACTTTGATGTTCATCTGAAGGACATCTGCTACTATTTGCATGATGAACGGAGATTTCTTGGCAACACCTCCAAATGCGATCACGCCATCGATGCGCACTCCTTCCGACCTAAATCTGTCGACAATTCTCTTTGCTCCGAAAGCCGTGGCCTCAACAAGTGACCGGAAAATTCTGGGAGCATCGCTGCCAAGACTGATCCCGGTTATTGCACCTTTCAGAAGTTGGTTTGCGTCGGGCGTCCTCCTGCCATTCATCCAGTCGAGCGCCAAGAGCCCTGAATCTTCCGGGGAAAAACGAGCCGCTGCGGAAGACAACTCCGTAATCATCTTTTCTGAGAGTTCCGCAATAAGTTTTTCTTTTTGTCGTCCGGTAACGGACTTGCTTTTCTTAATGAGCAGTTCGGTTGGTTTGAAAATCAGATCTTTGAACCAGGCGTAGACATCGCCGAACGCAGATTGTCCGGCCTCCATCCCCAGCATTCCCGGAATGACCGATCCGTCAACCTGTCCGCATATTCCTTTGACGAGTTTATCTTTCATGTCATCGTTGGGTGCGATGAGAACATCGCATGTCGATGTCCCCATGATCTTCGTCAAATGGTAGGGTACGATCTCGCCTCCGATTGCACCCATATGAGCATCAAATGCCCCAACCCCGACCTTGACGGTCGTCGTCAGTCCAAGTCTCTTTGCCCAGTAGGGCGCTAATGTCTCGACTGTGACATCACTGGTATATGTTTCACGGTACAAATGTTCACGCAGGCCTTTGAGGAGCGGGTCAAGCTTAACAAAAAATTCTTCTGATGGAAGTCCACCAAAGGAGGGATGCCACATTGCCTTGTGGCCCGCCGCGCATCGGCTGCGCTTCATAGCCTTAAGTCCAGTAGCACCGGTGAGCATGGCTGGAAACCAATCGCAGTGTTCTACCCACGAGTAAGCGGCGCTGCGAATCTTTGGATCGGCCCGAAGCACGTGCAGAATTTTTGCCCAAAACCACTCTGAAGAATAGACTCCTCCGACAAACTTTGTGTAATCTTCGCCGCCCCATGTTTTCGCAAGCTTGTTGATTTCTTCAGCCTCTTGTACGGCGGTGTGATCTTTCCACAGAACAAACATCGCATTTGGATTGCGCTCAAATCCTTTGTTAAGCGCCAACGGCGTCCCATACTGGTCGACAGCAACTGGAGTCGAACCCGTCGTGTCAACCGACAAGGCAACGATACTTTCGCCGGTTCCCTTTGGTGCTTGTCTCAGCGAGCTCTTGACTGCGTTCGTAAAGGCCTCAATGTAATCGAGCGGGTGCTGACGGAATTGATTTTTCGTCGGATTGCAGAACAAGCCTTCGCTCCAGCGCCTATAGTTTGCAACGGCACTGGCAATTTCCTTGCCGTTGCTCGCATCGACAATGAGCGTACGAACCGAATCTGTGCCAAAATCTGCTCCTAGAACATATTGTCTTTTTCTCATGGAGTGCCTTGGTTAGTCTTGATAATATTCGACGTTATCTTTTGTAATGATGTCAAGTGGGACCATGATGGATTTTTTCACCTTGTCCCGAAGCACGACATTTCGGTAGAGCGCGTTAATACCTTCAAATCCCTGCATTCCCGGTCTTTGGCTTATAATAAAATCAATCAGTCCTGCCTTCAGATATTTTTGATTCAGTGCAACGAGGTCGTATCCGATGATAGCGATTCTCCTCCCGGAAGCCTGATCGTTGAGGTAATGGGCAAACGGGTGCGTCCAAGCGTTCGATACGTATACACCTCCGAGATTCACGTTTTCGTGGAGGATCCGCAACGCCACCTTTCGAAATGCACCTTCTCCCCCGTGACTGTCAGCTTCATATTGTACCGTTTCGATTGACCTTCCGGATTTGATGCCTGAAAGAAATCCCCTCAGACGTTCATCGATGTGATAATCTGAAGGTGCAACTTTCACAATGGCGACGCGTCCATTGTCGCCGGCAATCCTCGTCATCAGGCTTGCAGCCAGCACGCCACTCTGGAATGGGTCCTGTCCGATCGATGTGAGGGGATGCGTCTCCGGAATGGAAGAATCAAAAAAAACATACGGGGTCTTGGTGGGAACGGAGGAAAACAGCTTCTGCGCGATGAACGGTAGCACGGGAGCAAGAAGACAGCCATCGAGATTGGAATTCAGGGCTTTTCGGAATGCCCGCTCAAATGATAACTCCGAATAGCGGTCGAAGAAAAAATACACGACGCGCACTTTCGCGGCACCGAGTTGTCGATGTGCACGATCGATGCCGTTTGCCGGAATCCGCCAGTAGCCGCTATCTTGATCCAGCTTCGGCATGACAACCCCAAACTGGAACATCTTTCCAAGCGACAAGTTGCGTCCGTAGATGTTGGGCGTATAATCAAGCTCGGCCACGATCCGTTGAACGCTATCGCGTGTCTTCCGCGAGACACGTCCACGATTGTGAATGACCCGATCCACAGTACCAATCGAGACTTTTGCACGTTCTGCGATATCTCGAATTGATGCCATCACGTCGCCTCAGAATCGATTTCTTCCAAATTGGGAGCCTGCAACCCGCTTGATAGTCAAATGACCCTTTTCGATTCCGCACGTCGACGAAGATTCTCCGACTCTAGACTGAATGGGCTGCAATACCAATCGAACGGATACCGTGCTTCTTAACGAATAGTCCAACGCACTACGAAGCGTTCAAACGTCTCATTTCTTCTTCCAGGGTCGGAATGAGACAAAGTACGTAGTGCCGATTGCGATCAAGAGTACACCCCACCAAATGCCGAAATGCAGTTCTCCGAGAACGATTACGCGTCCGGTCGACGGCCAATAATAGTCAGCAACATTGGCAACAAATATTGTCACACCGTAGATGAGCAACAGTGTGCCGATGAAAAACCAAATCGAAATGGATCGAGTACCGATCATTGCATCCTCCTACCAGAAAATGATGTTGAGGGCAACAAAGACGACGAATACAATCGCAGCCCAGAAAATCGGTCGCTTATACAACGGCATGTATCCTTCCGAAGGTATCTCCGTACATCCGCGAACCAGTCCGGTAAGTTCGGATTCGGGCTTCGGAGTTGTCAACATACTAACAATGACCGTCACGCCTACGCAGATCAGCCAGGACCAGAGTGCTCTGTACATGTTTTCTGCCATGTCTTTCGCGTGCTCGGACAACGCAATGATTTTTAGCGCCCCTGGATCCACCTTGACCCAAGCCCACATTCCGATCGAAGAACCGATACCGGCGAGCAATCCCCAGAATCCGCCCGCGGATGTCGTGCGCTTCCAAAGCATCCCGAGGAGAACAGTTCCCAGCAGAGGGGCAACAAAGAAACTAAACAGCGCTTGCACATAATCCATGATGCTCGCAAACTGTTGCACGAGGTAGGCTGTGCCAATGCTTACGAAGACGCCAAGTATGGTACACCATCTTCCAATTTTCACATAATGCGCATCTTTCTCCTCGACGTGCGACATTTTCAAATGGAGCGGTTTGTAAATGTCGTATGTCCACACCGTAGCAAAGGCGCTGATATTTCCTGCCATTCCTGACATAAATCCAGCGATGAGTGCCGTAACACCAAGTCCCAGTAAACCTGGTCCCGCATACCGGGCAAGCATCAAGGGAAGAACTTCGTTGTAACTGTGACCACCGGTCGCAATCGCCTCCTTCTCTCCTACCAATCCCGGGATCAGAGCAAGTCCCAACAGGCCGGGAAGAATCACGATGAACGGAACCATCATTTTGAATCCAGCTCCAATAATGGGCGCCATTTTCGCCGATCGCAGATCGCGCGCCGCAAGGACTCTTTGGACGACGAGAAAATCAGTCGTCCAGTATGCAAAGGAAATGACAAATCCCAACCCAAAGACGATTCCCGTCCAGTGAATTCCCATGGGATTGTCCTGGAACGAACCCAACGTACTCCAGAGGTGCGTGTAATCTCCTTGGGGAAAATTCGTTTGTATCCTCGCGACCATTCCATCCCAACCTCCGGCTTCAATAAGACCAACGATGGGAATCAGAAGAGCCCCAAGCCAAATCAGCATAAACTGCAACACTTCATTGAAAATTGCGGAGAGCAAACCTCCCAGAACGACGTACATCATCACGGTTAATGAAGAGACCCAAATGCTAAAGTGAATATCCCATCCAAGAACGACTTTCATGACTAAAGCCATGGAATACATGTTAATCCCGCTCATGAACACTGTCATGAACCCAAAGGAGACACCTGAGAGAAGACTCGCGCCTTCGCCGTACCTGAGTTTCAAATAGCCGGGAACTGAATGTGTTCTGGAAATATAGTAGAAGGGCATCATCACAATGCCAAGAAAGAGCATCGCCGGTATCGCTCCGATCCAGTACCAGTGAGTCGCGAGAATGCCGTACTGATAAGAAGCGGCAGCCCATCCCATAAGTTCAAGAGAACCGAGATTCGCTGCGACAAAGGATAGGCCGGCAATCCACGCAGTCATCTGGCGGCCTGCCATGAAGAAATCATCGCCCGTCTTCGTATAGCGCATCAGGTAGTAGCCTATCCAAAGCACAAACCCGAAGTAGAGAACGATGATGAATGTGTCCGTCCAGCCGAGTGAGACAATACTGGTAGGATTAAACCACAGAAGCATTGCCGATAGAAAATGGGAGTCAGTCATGGCTGTCCTTAATGTTCATTTCGGTTTGCGATTCGCAAGGAGGAACGCGGCCCAGACCTTGGAATCAGGATTTGAGTTCTCATTTGACAAAACAGGTGTTGGAGAGCTTTGCGATCCGTCGTCTCAGCCTGCGGAAGAGGAAGTTGTGACGATTTGAGAATTGAATTCTCTCGTTGAGTTCTTTCGGATGTTGATTCCTGAATCGGCATGAGAAATCTGGAGGATCCTCGCGCAAGGGTAGTATCAATGTTAAGAGCTTCAATACCACGATTCAAAAGGAGTCACGCCTACAAAATGCGTTAACGTCCACGCAAAGGCAAGATTTTTCTTAAACGGAGTACGAAATATTCGACTTCGGCCGGCCGCACCCAATCCTACAGACGGCGTCCCGTGACGCTGTTTGTCGATTCTGAGAAAGCAATACTGGCTGGCTCAGACGAACCCAACAGTCCTTACAGACAAAGTCAGAAATCTGGAGGCGCTATCGGTTTTTGCTCCGTCGATAGAGAAGATCTACTTTGCCAAGAATTTGTAGATCGACGTCGAAGTATACTTTTGACCCGGATCGAGTTCCGTGGATGGAAAACCTGGCTTGTTGGGTGAGTCGGGGAAATGTTGAGTCTCAAGACAGAATCCAAACCTGCGGAGGTATTTCTTTCCATCCTTGCCGGTGATGGTACCGTCAAGAAAATTGCCGGAATAGAATTGGATCCCCGGTTCCGTCGTGTACACTTCCATGATTCTACCAGAGGTCTTTTCATCAACTCTCGCGGCAAGCTTCAATTCGCGATCTTTCTTGTTCAATACCCAATTGAAATCATAACCAATTCCGTACTTGAGCTGCATATCCGCATCATTGATCCGCTTGCCGATCGTGGCTCGGTGCGTGAAATCCATCGGTGTTCCCTTGACGTCGGTCAATTCGCCTGTGGGAATCAACGTCGCATTCACGGGAGTGAATTTGTCGGCATCGAGATATAGCTCGTGATTGAGAATGTCGCCGTTTCCTGCACCCGCAAGATTGAAATACGAATGTTGGGTGAGATTAACGACCGTCGGCTTATCGGTCGTCGCGTTATAGTCAATTCTCAGTTCATTGTTGTCGGTGAGTGTATAAACAACCTCCACAGAGAGATTTCCAGGGAAGCCCTCTTCTCCATCTTTGCTCAAATAGGAAAGCGCAAGCGACTTTCCGGATTTGCTATGAGCATCGTCTACATTCCAAAGAACTTTGTCAAATCCCTTCACACCCCCGTGAAGTGTGTTTGGACCGTCATTCGCTGCAAGGGTGTACTCGTGCTTGTTGAGTACGAACTTCGCCTTGCCAATTCTGTTTCCGTATCTCCCTATGATGGCACCGAAGTAAGGGCTCTTGTCGATGTATTGCGAGACGGAGTCATATCCGAGAACGACGTCGGCAAGTTTTCCGGTCTTGTCCGGGACTTTGAGCGAGACCAGGATACCTCCGTAGTTAGTAATTCTCGCTTCCATTCCGTTCGCATTTTTGAGTGTGTACACGTAGACAGTCGTCCCATCGTGCGTCTTGCCAAAGTATTCCTTATCCATAGTTGTTGACTCCTGTTTTCTTGTCGCGTTGCAAGTGAGAATGAATCCGAATACTAAAAGTACCGGTAATAATCGGTTTGCGTAATGCATTGTAATGCCTTTCAAAAAATTGTCTATCTATGCCTTTTGCGTTCTGCGATAACTTAGCATCAAAAGAATTCAATAACAAGTTGAGAGTGTGCGTAATCTGCCTCGTGATCGTAAACGATTTTCGCACGTAATTTCACAATCGATAATTTTATTTGTGGATCAACATTGTGGCGAATCGAATTTTGAAAAATGACGCACGCGAACGATCATTTGCTCGAAACTTGAACTGTAAGGAAAATGTAGCCGATTTCGGAATCCTCATCTTCTTGACTTGTAATATCGCTATCCGTTTCCTCTGGGGAAGTCCTATTTTCGTAGAACTGGGAACTTGATTATATCGATTTGATGTTATATATTTCGACTGGTTGACTGAAACAGTCGAAAACATGGAAGGTTGAAAATGACTGAGCAATTATCAAGCGAAAAACAGGGTTTGATCCTTGATGCGGCCCGTAAACGCTTCGCATACTACGGATTCTCAAAAGTGACGATGGATGAAATTGCAGCGGATATAGGACTTGGCAAGGCTTCTCTATACTACTACTTTCCCACAAAAGAGAATTTGTTCGAAGAAGTGATCAAGCAGGAGAAGAACCAGTTCATGGTCGATATCCAGTCAATGATTGGAAAGAAGATCGCGCCGAGTGATATGCTGCGTCAATATGCGCAACGAAGAATCCGCCATTTTAGGGAGCTTGCGAATCTGCGGGCGCTGCAATTCCAGCAATCACCTGAAACAAAGGCATCGTTCCTGCAACTCTTCAAGGAATTTCAAAAACAGGAAACTGGCCTCCTGGAGCAGATTCTGGTGTTAGGCAAAGACAAAGGTGAATTCTCAATTTCCAACACACAGCAGTCCGCAGAAGTAATCATCCAAATGTTCTACGGACCCCGGGCCTGGTTACTCTTGAAGCGTGAAAATAAATTGGACGACGAGACATACAGCAAGATAGAACAATCAACGAAAGCAATTGCCGAAATTATTTTGAACGGAATCAAAGAAAGGAACTAGGAGGGATCATTTCGCATGGAAACAACCGACAACAAGAACATGAGGCCTGACGAGGCGACGCCGAAGACAGCACGTCCTGTCGTAAACGGATCAGACGACGAGGATATTGAGGATGTCCCTCTATTTCGAAAGAAGCGTGTGATTATCCCACTGCTCGTTTTCTTGACACTTGCAGCTCTTGGCGGCATCTATTGGTATATGGGGTTGCAGGGTTTCGTCACAACCGACGACGCATATGTCAGCGCGAACAGTGTCGCAGTGAGCACCAAGGTTCTCGGAAGAATCGTTTCGCTGGGGACCGATGAAGGTGATACGGTCCACCTCGGTGACATTCTTGTTAGACTGGATGACAATAATCTGAGAGCGCAGGAAGAATCCGCAAAAGCCTCGTTAGAGTTGGCGCAGAACAGCATTCCACTCTCGCAGGTCGAAGTAAATCGCGCGCAGGATGATTTCAATCGCGCGAACACGCAATATAAAGGAGGAATTGTCACCAAGGAACAGTACGATCATGCTCAGAAAACACTCGAGGCGTCACGAGCCCAGTTTTCAATCGCACTTTCTCGCGTGGCAACCGCACGGGCTCAACTTGGTGTTGTCGAAGCAGATCTGCAAAACACGGTGATCAAATCTCCGATGGATGGTGTCGTCGCAAAACGTTGGGTGTTATCGGGCGATGTAGTACAAGCCGGTCAGCCCGTTTTCACCTTGTACGATCTCAAGAACATTTGGATTACCGCCAACCTGGAAGAAACAAAGCTTGGGCATTTGCGGATCGGCGATCCCGTCGAAATTGATGTCGATGCTTATCCCGGAGTCAAGTTCAACGGCAAGGTCTTTCAGATTGGATCGTTCACGGCGTCGGAGTTTTCTCTTATCCCGCCTAACAATGCATCAGGGAATTTTACAAAAGTCACACAGCGCGTACCGGTGAAAATCTCGATCGTTGATCCTGCAGCGACGCCAGCGAACGATCCCCTGCTCCGACCAGGCATGTCGGTGGAGGTTTCTGTAGATGTGAAGTAGCAAATCTGAACAATGAACTTGAATACTCTCCACGACATTCGATGAATGATCCGAAAAACAACGGAAACGGCAAATTGACGAACAACGCCTCCTTTGGATTGCCGCACCACGAGCATCCTTCATACAAATGGTGGGTTCTCGCGAACGTTATGATTGGTACATTTATGGCTGTTCTCGATGCCACCATTGTGGACGTGTCGCTGGCAAAGATCATGGCAACGTTTGGCATAGGTGTGGACGACGTCAAATGGGTGGCAACAGCGTATCTGCTCGTCTTCGCTGTTGTCCTTCCGACATCCGGATGGATTGCAGATCATTTCGGCTATAAGCGGACATATACTCTTGGTCTGAGCCTCTTTACTCTCGGTTCTCTTTTATGTTCGCTTTCGTGGAATGAGAACGCACTTGTGTTTTTCCGTATCGTACAAGGTGCTGGCGCTGGATTTATTATGCCAGTCGGCATGGCTATTGTGACAAGGGAATTCCCCCCCGAAAAACGTGGTGTTGCACTGGGGTTCTGGGCGATCGCGGCTGCCGCATCGGTTTCCCTCGGTCCCACGCTTGGCGGATACCTTATTGACAATTTTTCGTGGCACTCTATCTTCGACATCAACGTCCCCGTCGGAATTGTTGGAGTGTTTGCCACGATAGTCATCCAGCGCGAATACAAAACTTCCACGACACGAACTTTTGATTTCATTGGTTTTATTTCGGTGACGACATTCCTTACATCTCTGCTCCTGGCGCTCTCGGACGGTAATGCCGAATGGAATACGGGCGGATGGACATCACCATTCATCCTCATTTGTTTTGGGTTGTCTATCGTCAGTTTTGTAGTATTCCTGGTGGTGGAGCTGAATACGCGCCACCCTTTGATCGATCTGAGCCTCCTGAAGAATTTCAATTTTGGGATGGCGAACCTTGTCCTCTTTATTTTTGGCATGGGGATGTTCGGCAGTACGTTTCTGCTCCCCCTCTATTTGCAGAATGCTCTTGGTTACACAGCGTTCCAGGCTGGATCCCTGTTCCTTCCTGTCGGTATCATTATGGCAATCATGGCTCCGATCGCAGGCCAATTGTCCGACAAAGTAAATCCAAAGATTCCGGCTATGATCGGCATTCTGCTGCTCTCTACAAGCCTCTTCGTAAACCGATACCTATCGTTATTTTCTGAAACCTCCTCGATTATGATATCATTGTATTTGAGAGGCTTTGGAATGGCGCTCATATTCACTCCGCTCAGTGCTCTAGCACTCACCGATATACCGCGGGAACGCATGGCTCAGGCTTCGGGACTGTTCAACGTCCTCAGGCAAATCGGAGGAAGTTTCGGTGTTGCCCTTATGGGAACACTCCTTACCCAGCGGACCGCTTACCACATGACTGTTTATGGCGAGTCGCTCAATCAACGGTCCCCCATCGCGCAACAGGCGATGAGAGGGTTAAAACTCTTTTCTCAACAAGCGGTAGGGGGATCATCAACGGTGTCTTCGATGCGTGGCCAGGGGCTGGTTGTGATGCATTTGGCTCAGCAAGCATTCGTCTCGGCAGTTGACGATGATTTCCTCGTGGCTGCAGCCATTACAGTCTTGTGCGCGATTCCAATCCTCCTTCTGAAATACAAGAAGAAGGGGAAGATTCCCGGCCCGAAAGTCGTTGCAATGGAATAATTCAAAATGTTGAACATAGTAAATTCTTACGGAGATTCTTCGGCGATGAAAACCATTTCGAAAGCTCGAATTTTGTCAATCCTCGTTTGTGTGCTGTTGGTAAAATCTGCACCTTTGAACGCCCAAATCAATTCAGGCGATTCGTTAACGGTTAACACCGTCGTGAGGACAGTGCTGGCAACCAGCCCGGTAATCCAGCAGGCAACGCACGCTATCGATGCTTCAAGCGCGCGAGTTGACGCAAGCAAAAGTTCTCTTTACCCGGAAGCCGGGATATCACTGAATTATGCAAGGATTGGTCCCGTGGCCGCATTTAGCTTCCCCGGTTTCGGAAATCTCAGTCTCTTTCCCATGGACAATTATGATGAACACCTCGGAGCAAGCGCGACGCTTTTCGATTTCAGCAAACGCCAAAAAGGAACTGAGCTTGCAGAGGCTCAGGTCCAGGGCGTCAAAGACAGACTCAATCTCACACGGCAAGGGCTCGCATATCAGACGATTCAAACGTTCTATACAATTCTGTTTCTGAGACAGAGCATACAAGTCCAGGATGACGAGATCAGCACTCTTAACGAGCATCTGGCAACAACACGGAAGAGAGTCGAGACTGGATCTGCAACAGATTTTGATGCTCTCACGACGGA
>CAZOIM010000100.1:11078-13284 GCA_964579855.1 uncultured Ignavibacteriaceae bacterium
TCAACGATTGACAATCCGTCTCTCAATGTTGCGCTTGCTTATGGTTTCAAGAACGGATATGAACCGAACATTTACGCAATGCGTGGGAATGTCCTGGCGGCAGTCCAAATTCAGATGCCCTTGTCGGGCGTCGTTCCGTTCTTTGGCGGTTACCGGGGTTCCAGTATGGAAGAGGAGGCAACCGCGACATCAAAAGGGGCTGAATCTTACAAAGATCAGATCGCCCAACAGATCGCTGCAGAGGTTCAAAAGGCCGTAACGGATTTGCACACCGCATTGGACAAATTGCAGACTGCCGACATTACAGTCCAACAGGCGGAGAGTGCCTTGAGTATGGCGAAAACGCGTTACACATCCGGTACGGTGACGAATCTGGATCTCCTGGACGCTGAAACCGCTCTCGCACAAGCAAAACTTACGCGGCTTGAATCATCGTATCGTTATGTTATCGGAAGATACGAACTGGATGCGGCGGAAGGTACGGAGTCCTGGTGAGTTGTTGTGCGGTCGTTAAGAGTTACGCAAGAGATTGAGCATTCACGATAATGTGAAATAGCAATCAGGATCCTTTTCATGTATTTGGATCATTGCCGGAAATTGGAATTGTTATTGTAAAGACTGATCCCTTTTCGGGTTTGCTCACGACCGAAACAGAACCGTTGTGAAGATCCACAATCCGATGAACAATGGCGAGTCCCAATCCACTCCCTGTCCGCGTCGCTCTGGTCGATTCGGAGCGATGGAAACGTTCAAAAATGTTCTGTTGTTCCTCTACGGGAATCCCCTTCCCTTCATCATGAATACTTATTTCGACTGCCCGGTTCTGGCTCGATAGCTTGACAGTAACCTTGTCTCCCTTGCTTGAGTATTTGATTGCATTATCGATCAGATTAATAATTGCGCTTCTGAGCTTCTCCGCGTCACCTCGAGTTTCGATGGCCTCACAGATTTCCAATTCAAGCGTAACTTGTGCCTGGTCTGCCAGAGGTTTCATCCGTACTACGCAGTGTGTCAATAATTCATCTATACGCACCTGATGAAGGTTCATATTCATCGAAGCAGATTCAAGCCTGGCAAGCATCAAGAGATCATCGGAGATTTTTTTCAGCCTGTCCACTTCTCTTAGCGCAGCTTCCAGACTTCCTTGCGACGTCGGATCGGACGGGTGCTTTTGCGTGTACTCTAATTCTGAGCGTATGATCGATAAAGGGGTACGGATTTCGTGAGATGCGTCCGCAACGAATTGCTTCTGGCTTTTGAATGCAGATTCGATGCGCTCCATCATGGAATTGAACGTTGCCGTCAGCATAAAGACTTCGTCGTGGGATTTTGGCGGAGAAAGCCGTTCACCAAGGTTGTTTGCCGACACTTTTTCCGCAGCAAGGATCATGGCAGAAAGCGGTCGGAATGCTGTGTTCACAATGGCGTATACGGCAATTCCGGAAATGGCTAGTGCCAGTGGAACTCCAAGAATGAAGAGAAGCTGCAAAAGTGCCAGGCTCGTCTCCACCTCCCAGATTGAAACCGCAATCTGGACTGCGTATCGGTCCTGGTCCTTTGCCTCAACAGGTCCCCAGAGACTCCTGTAGCGGACCCCCTCAATTGCACGGTCTTCAAAGCTATACTCCTGCCCTCTCACAAAATTCCATTGCTTACTTTCCCAATTTTTGAATAGGGTATCGTTAAGTATGATTACACCAACCGAATCCATAAGTCGAACATGGATGTTCGGAAGACCTTCCGTCTTGAGGCTCAGAAGATCTGCAATGTTGGGAAATCGTTTCTCAAGATACTGTTCCTCAACCTCTTCACGAATTTTCTCCGCCTGACTTTCCAACCGGGCGTCAAGCCTTCCAAAATATGCTCTCTTTGCATTCTGGTAGACCACATAACCAAACCCCGAAAACACGACGCCCAGGACGATTGTGGTGGCAAGGATAATCTTTGTCTTGATAGTGAGATTGCGCATAGTCTGGCTAGGGTTTGCCTTCAGCAAAAACGTAACCGGCACCGCGCATGGTGTGAATCAACGACGTCTTGAATCCTTTATCGATCTTTTGTCTCAGGAATCTGACGAATGATTCGATCACATTACTTCGGGGCTCAAAATTCATGTCCCAGAGATGTTCTGAGATTTTTTCCCGGGATACGATGATACCCGGATTCATCATGAACAGCTCGAGCAAAGCGAATTCCTTTGCCGTCA
>CAZOIM010000101.1:0-13274 GCA_964579855.1 uncultured Ignavibacteriaceae bacterium
GTCAATATCAATAAAATGCCGTGGCCCTTCTCTGACGATGTAAGGCTTCTGGTTGTCTCCTCCTTTACGGCCGTCGGCGTCACTTGCGTGTGCTGAGAGGAATGACACTTGTTGGATGAATCTTCCCATCGTTGGTGGCAAATGTAGTATGACGTTCCCGTTGATTATTCGATGCCCGACCTGCCCCCACCCAGCCGTTAGAAGAATGAGGAACACCGCAACTGAGAGTCTTAAAGGAAATTTCGAAGAGTATTTTCTTAGTCCCATAACAATGCTTTCTTTCTGGCCAGCATGCCTGCCAGATCTTTTCCATTCGCCGCCAAAAGACCGCAGAGAACAAGTGTGGCCCCGCTGAATATCCGGGGTGATAGGGTTTCGTGCAACGTGAAAGCTCCGAGAGCAACTGCTATGATGGGAGTAACAAACGATGTCATCGAAAGGAGCACTGTTTCAACGTGTTTCACCAACCAAAAGTACGATACAAAAGCAACAACGTTGCCGAACACAGCCAGAAAGAGGATCGAGAGGATTGCTTCACCCGTAAACGATACCGCCGAGTAGTCTTCAGCCGCTATGCTTGCCGCCAACAACAAGACGGCTCCAATGCTCATCGAAACGAAGTTAACACCAATGGGGCTGAACGATTCTCCATATTTCTTCAGGATGACGAGCGAAAGCGCTTGTATAAATCCGCTGATGACAATGGCCGCCATACCCCCGATTGCAACTTTTTGGTCAAACGCCAGTTCGCTCGAGAAAATAAGGTAGACACCCGCAAAACCAAGAATTACAGAGAACACCTTCAGCACATTCATCCTTTGCCCAGGGAGGAAGGCCCGGGAAAAAATCGCAACAAAGAAAGGATATGTTGCAAACAGGATCGATGCGAGTGCGCTTGGAATGAGACGTTGTCCCCAATACACCAACGCATACGGCAAACCAAAGGCAGTCAAGCCCATGAATACAACGAGCCATCGAAACACCTTGCCAGGTGGAAGACTTTCCTTACGGACAAGCATCATGGAATACAATATGAAGCTCGCCAGCATGAATCGTAGACCTGCGGCCAATAATGGGGGAACCGTTGCAAGTCCAATTTTGATGACGAGCCACGTTGATCCCCAGATCAAGCAGACGACAATAAGCAGGACGCCAACTTTAGTCTTCTTTTGAATGGAAGCACCTACAATGATGAATCCTTGCGTGAAATCGATTCAGACGAATTGCTGCAATTGACTGGCGGTCGCCAGTAATCTTACGAGTTAGCGTTATAGCCGTAATTATTCAGGAGAGCTTCGCGCTCCCGCCAGTGTTCTTTCACCTTAACGCGCAACTCAAGGAAAACAGAATGCTCGAGGAATTTCTCGATCTCCTCCCTCGCAGCTTTGCCGACGTTCTTCAATGCCTCTCCTTTCGCTCCGATGAGAATTCCTTTTTGTGATTCGCGCTCGACGACGATATCTGCATTGATATATGTCTTTCCGACTTCACGTTCACGATACTCGCGAATTTCGACAGCTGTCGAATACGGAATCTCGTCCTGAAATTGCTCGAACACTTTTTCCCGGATGAATTCGGACACGAAGAAACGTTCGGTGGAATTGCTGACGATGTCGGTCGGATAGAAAGCCTCGTGCACCGGCAGGTAGCTCGTCAGAGTCTTAAGAAGATCATCAAGGTTGTCGCGCTTGAGCGCAGAGATCGGGATAACCTCCTTGAATTCGGGCCTTCCGGAAAATTCGGCCAATGTGGGAAGCACTGTTGGCTTGTACACCGTGTCCACTTTGTTGATGACGAGCAAGATGGGTTTTGTCAAATACTTCTGAATAGCCAATTGCTCCACTTCACGAGGAAGGTGAGCACCCCGGGAAATTTCAGTGATAATAAGGATAATGTCGGCGTCTTTCAGCGCGGCTTCCGCAGAACTCAACATCTTTTCGTGAAGAAGATACTTCGGTTTGATCAATCCGGGCGTGTCAAGAAACACAATTTGCGCGTTGTCGTTGCTCAGGATTCCGAAGACACGCTGGCGGGTTGTTTGAGGTTTCGATGTGACGATGGAAATCTTCTGATTCAGGAGGGCGTTCATCAATGTTGATTTGCCGACGTTGGGCTCGCCAACAATAGCAACATACCCCGCCCTGAATTCATTCGCACCGACCACCATTCAGATCGCCTCTTCCCCGGATTCCTCGGTTCGAATGCGAATAACGTCCTCGACCGGATAGATGAATATCTTACCGTCACCCACCTGGCCTGTTTTTCCGGCTTTGATGATTGTCGAGACAACGCGCTCGACCATCGAGTCCTTCACAATGATTTCGAGCTTAATCTTAGGCAGAAAATCGATCTTATACTCAGCGCCACGGTATGTCTCGGTATGACCTTTCTGCCGGCCGTAGCCTTTTACCTCGGTAAGCGTCATACCTTTCGCACCGATTTCCGATAGCGCCTCGCGGACGTCGTCAAGTTTGAAGGGCCTTATGATTGCTTCGATTTTTTTCATGGTTCACTCGCGATATGCTCACTCCGTGTGTTGGATTAATTTCTAGTACTATTCACTGGAAACCATTCTCCACTCTCTAGGCCCCGTGACAATTCTTGTATTTCTTGCCGCTCCCGCACGGGCATGGATCATTTCGACCGACCTTCGCTTCTACCCTGACCGGCTGCACTTTCTGGCCGGTCGGAGCCCTGCCATCGCCACTGACGGGTTCTCTGTCAGCGGTCGGAGGTCCCTGGAATCCCGCACCCTGAGCAGACTCGTGCGAAAGCATGACCTGACGAGGTCGGTGCATCCGTTGCGTGGGAAGTTGTTCTGGCCGCTCCGGATAAAGCTTGAACACCATATTCACAACCTCGTCACGGATCATGTTCATCAGTTCCATGAACATCTTGAATCCTTCGGCCTTGTACTCGACCAGCGGATCCCGTTGACCATAACCGCGAAGATGGATTCCTTCTTTCAGATCGTCCATCTCGCGAAGATGATCGCGCCATTTCGCATCGATCACTTGCAGCATGGCAATTTTTTCGAGCGTGCCCATGAGTTCCGATCCAATCTGGGCTTCCTTCCTGCGATAGAATTCCTCTGATTGGCGTACAATCTCCTCGGCGACTCCCTGTTCACCGAGAGACTGAAACTGTTCGGGTGTCATTGCCAAATCGACGAGAAACTTTGTCCGAACTTCCGTCTTGATTCCTTCGATATCCCCTTCCTTGAAATATTCCTCGGTAATTGCCTGCGCGCTGTCGCGAACCATGTCAAGGATATCGTCCCGCAATCGCTCACCCAGGAGTGCGTGACGTCTCCGCGAATAGATAACTTCGCGTTGCTGGTTCATGACGTTGTCATATTCGAGCAATCGTTTTCGTATGCCAAAGTTGTTTTCTTCGACCTTTTTCTGCGCACGCTCAACAGATTTGGTGATCATCGGATGTTGAATGACTTCGCCCTCTTTCAATCCCATGCGCTCCATGATCCGCGCGATACGTTCGCTGCCGAACAGCCGCATGAGATCATCTTCAAGGGAAAGATAGAATCGTGAGGATCCCGGATCTCCCTGCCTTCCGGAACGACCGCGTAACTGTCGGTCAATGCGGCGCGATTCGTGACGCTCGGTTCCAATAATTCGCAATCCGCCCAGGTCCTTGACACCGGGGCCGAGTTTGATATCCGTGCCACGACCCGCCATGTTGGTCGAAATGGTAATCGACCCTGGTAAACCCGCGTGCGCGACGATTTCGGCCTCACGCTGATGCTGTTTCGCGTTCAGAACGTTGTGGGGAACATTTTTTCGTTTGAGCATCCGGCTGATGGTCTCAGAGACTTCGACGCTGGTCGTGCCCACCAGGACCGGTTGTTTCTTCTCACGTAACTGCTCAATTTCAGCAATCACCGCATTATATTTTTCCCGCTTCGTCTTGAACACCTGATCGTCTTCATCTTCACGGACGTTCGGCATATTCGTCGGAACGACGACGACGTCCAGTTTGTAGATATCGAAAAGTTCCTTTGCTTCGGTCTCGGCGGTGCCTGTCATTCCCGCAAGCTTCTTGTACATACGGAAATAATTCTGGAGTGTAACTGTCGCGAGAGTTTGTGTATCGCGCTCGACTTTGACCCCTTCCTTGGCTTCAATTGCCTGGTGCAATCCCTCTGAGTAACGCCGACCGGAAAGCAATCGGCCCGTGAATTCATCCACGATCATAATCTTGCCGTCTTCCGAAACGACATATTCAACGTCCTTTTCGTAAAGGGTGTATGCTTTCAGCAGTTGATTGATCGTGTGAATCCTGTCGCTTCGTTCTGCAAATATTTTGTTCGACCTGTCCTTCCTTGCCTGCTTCTCGTCCAGAGACAAACTCGCATCCACCTCGATCTGGCTGAACTCGACCCCGATATCCGGAATGATGAATAGATCCTTGTCACCTCCAGGATATGCTTTGGCAAGGAAATCCCTTCCTTTATCAGTTAAATCAATCAGATGCGATTTCTCATCGGTTGAAAAATAGAGTTCATCATCGATCTCGTGCATCCGGGCAGATTGGTCCTGCATAAAGGTCCGCTCGGTCTTCTGAGCGAGCATTTTATTGGACGGCTCGGAAAAGATCTTCAGGAGTTTCTTGTTCTTTGGAAGGCCGTGTTGCGCCCTCAAAAGGAGAATACCTGCCTCATCCAACTTCTGCTGCTGCAAGAGCAAGTCAGCATCGGCTAGGATTTTTCCCACGAGTACTTCCTGCGCACGGACGAGCCTGTCGACAAACGGTTTCATTTCATCGAACTTGTGTTCCTCAATTTCGACAGGGCCACTGATGATAAGGGGTGTGCGGGCTTCATCCACGAGAACGGAATCAACTTCGTCGACGATGGCATAGTTGTACGGACGCTGCACCATTTCATCAGCGCTAACCACCATGTTATCGCGCAAATAGTCAAACCCGAACTCATTGTTTGTGCCGTACGTGATGTCCGCCGCGTACTGAGACCTGCGCTGGTTTGGGTCCATATTCTGCAGGATGCAGGAAACGGTCAAACCGAGGTACTCGTACACACGCCCCATCCATTGACTGTCTCGAAGAGCCAGATAGTCGTTGACTGTAACGATATGAACTCCGCGCCCCGAAAGCGCGTTCAGATATGCGGGAAGTGTAGCGACGAGCGTTTTTCCCTCCCCCGTAGCCATTTCTGCGATCTTGCCCTGATGGAGAACCACGCCACCCATCAATTGGACATCGAACGGGACCATGTCCCACGCCATTTTGTTTCCGGCGACATCCCACATTGTACCGACGAGACGACTGCAAGTCTCTTTCACAACCGCGAAGGCTTCAGGAAGCAAGGCATCAAGCGTCTCGTTGATCTTTGCGTCCAGTTCCTTATTGAGCTCATCAATTTTTGTATACGTCGCTTCACGTTGATCAAAAGAAGTCTCATCTTTCAATGATGCCTTTGCCGTAGCAATATCTTCTTCGATTTCCCTGGTCGCTTCTTTGATACGCTCCCGAAATTCATTGGTCTTGGCCTTGAGTTGATCCTCGGTAAGAGCTTTCAAAGCCTCAATATGAGAATTGATTTGTCCAACGTACGGCCGAAGGTTCTGTACATCGCGTTCATTCTTCGAACCAAACAGTCTTCTAAAAAATTGCAGCATAGAGTATTCCTATTGATCAAAATCTTTTGTGATTGGCGTTCAATATAGCCCTTTTTTGAGCAAGAAAAAAGCCCTTCTGAAGAAGGGCTTTTTGTATGTCACTGCGTTCTGCAGATAACCTTGAATCCGAACTCCGAATACGCTAGACACCCCCAGATGGGATTTCCGTTGTCGGTTGAATACCGTGAATTGTATCGCGGACCAAGGTTGTCACAGACCTGAAATCTATTTTACCCGTCGCCATTTTGGGGAGCTCATTAATAACAACAAACTGTTTCGGCAGCGAGATGTTGGGCAATTTCTCAGACATCTTCTTTAGGATCGATTTTTCATCGACGGGTTGTGTCACCGCCGCAACAATTTTTGCGCCGCGCAATGCATCCGGGATTTCAACAACGCAACACAAAACGCCTTGCGGCAGATGTTTCTCAAGCTCGTCTTCGACGCGGATAAGCGATATCATCTCGCCGCCGACTTTCATAAATCGTCTCAACCGCCCGACGTGCCAAAGGTAGCCATCTTTGTCCATCCACCCCATATCTCCTGTGTCATACCAACCGTGGCGAATGTGCATGGCCGTTTCTTCGAAGTCATCGAAGTATCCCTTCATAACGTTGTCACCCTTCACGAGGATCTTGCCAATTTCCCCTGTCTTGCATTCTTTGCCCGATTCATAGTTCTCGAGCCGCACTTTGATGCTGGGCAATACCTTCCCGACGCTTCCCGGACGATTGTGCTCGGGTGAATTAACCGTTATTCCCGGACTCGTCTCCGTCGTCCCATATGCTTCCAACAAGACTTTGTTGTGCTTGTCAAGGAATCCTTTTCGCAATGACTCGGGACATTTGTCTGCCCCGGCGAGCATGATCCTAATGCTTTCAAAGTCGCCTGGATTCGATTTATTGAGGTACCCCCAGAAAAAGCTTGGAGTGCCGACCATCAAGGTGCATTTCTCCTCCCTCACGATATCGCAAATTATTCGAAAGTCGAGAGGATTTGCGTAGGTAACAGTGGTCATTCCAAAATAGATCGGTGCCCACAGATTGGCCGTTTGTCCAAATACGTGGAAATAAGGAAGGTTCGCGAGGAAAATATCACGGTCAGACAGATTCAGAACCTTCTCAAGGTCGTGAATATTGCATAGAATGTTTCTATGAGTAAGCTGAACTGCTTTTGGTTCCTTTTCGCTTCCGCTGGTGAACAGAATGATCAGATTGTCATCTGGTTGTCCGTGGTGGTACGTTGAGCGCAACAAGAATGTCGGCAACTTTGAACGAAGGGCCGCAGACAATTTGTCCGCCACGGTTACGCTTTCGAGGATATCTTCAATGAACACCATCCCGGGGACAAGCCGACAATTGACCTTCTCCAGCAATGCTTTTGAGGTGATGATGGTTTTGAAATCGCATTTCTTTTGGGCAAACTCGGCATTGGACGCTGCACCGGTCGAATAATTGATCATCACCGGTGTCCGACCGCTCATAAGGGCGCCCAGGATGGCAAGCGCACATCCTGCGCTCGTTGGAATCATAATGCCGATGAAACCCTCGTCATACTGCTTGAGTTTTTCGTTGAGGATGAGCGCGGCAATGAGAGCCTTGGAATATGTCAGCTTACGGCTGGTTGTGCGATCAACGAATGCGAGTTTGCTCCCGTATTTTTTCGCGATGACGACAAACCTGTCGTGAAGTTGCATGGACTAACCTTAATTGATATTCCGATTGAAAAAAGGTAAATGATGTTGCACCAAAATGCAATCGAAACGTTGGAGACCATGGGCCAATGGCGGTCATAATTCTGCGAATCTGGTACGATCTCGCTCGCGTTCCAGACGAAGGAATCGGCGACATCCGCCCCACCGTACGTTGCTTCTTAACAGTTTTCGCGAGACATTTCCAATGATTAATCGGGACGTATTCTCACGAATGAAAAGACTCCTTATCTTCGGCATGGTGGTGTTTGGGGGCTGTGCTACGATCTTCCCTCCTCAACCAGTAGCCGATCCGATCAGTCAGCTCCAAAACGATATTAATACGATCCTCGCCGACTCGATTTTTCGACAGTCATTGCCTGCCTTGGAAGTCGTGTCGTTAAACAAGGGACAAGTATTGTATGAGCGGAACAGCAGAATTCTCACACATCCGGCATCCAATCTCAAGTTGTTGACGGGTGCTACTGCTCTCCAGGTTCTCGGCGAGGATTTCCGTTTTAAGACCGCTGCCCTCATCGATTCTCTGAGATCGGGTGGCGACGTCTCTGGCAATCTTTACCTCAAAGGATTCGGAGATCCAAGTCTCACGGGAATGGAACTCGACTCGCTTGCTTCATTGGTGCATGCCATGGGGATCCGGCAAGTCACCGGAGACATTGTCGGGGACGAGTCATATTTTGATGATCTCTATTGGGGTAGCGGCTGGATGTGGGATGACGAGCCTGATCCGGACGAAATGTTCATCAGCGCTCTTTCTGTAGACAAGAATTGCGTCTCAGTGACGGTGGAACCAATGCCGACGATCTCCGATTCAGTTGTCGTTACCGTCACTCCCCTTACACCGTCGATCACCGTTGTCTGCAATGCCAGGACAGTCATCGATTCCTCCATTTGCACGCTAAAGGTCTCTCGACTTTTCAAAGAACATCTTAATACCATCACTGTAACAGGGGATATGCCTCTCTACGCCACACCCCGTCATTACAGAATAAGTGTTTGGACACCGGCTCTTCACACCACGGAGCTTTTCAAAAGTGCTTTGGAGCGCGATAGCATCACCGTTCTTGGAAGGCCTCGACTTGGGGTTACTCCCCCCGGTACCGTAGAGATCGCCAGTCTCTCCCGACCCATCGATTCCGTTCTCATTGTCATGAACAAAACCAGCGACAACCTTTCGGCAGAAAACCTCCTGAAGACTCTGGGTGCGAGGCAACGAGGTCTTCCGGGAAACGCAAGAAATGGGATCTACGAAGAGAATATTTTTCTCTCATCGTTTGGTATTGATACGACAGCCTGTCTCATCGTTGATGGCTCGGGTGTATCTCACTACAATCTTTTGACTGTCGATGATATTGTGCGACTTCTCGTTGGTATTGCACGAAAACCCAATCCGTTCCACGTCATTTATGTTTCGTTGCCGATCGCCGGAGTCGACGGCACACTTGAATCGCGAATGATCGGCACTGCCGCACAGGGGAATGTCAGGGCAAAAACAGGGACGATCAGCGGAGTCAGTTCATTGTCTGGATATGTGACGACCCGCGACGGGGAGTTGCTCGCGTTTTCGATGGTGATGGAGAATTTTGTTCTCCCGACACGTTCCTATCAGTTCGCTCAGGACAAAATCTGCGGGATCCTGGCCCGATTCAGCAGAACACAAACCGTCTCCGCATCACACTGACCTTCCACGTCATCGGAGACCTTTTCATTTACTTCACAAGAAAAGGATGGTACCATGGATCATCGATCCTCGTCCACGTTCGGGTTTTATGAGAGTGTAAGAATTCTCGTACCCGGATTCTATTTTACCACCTTGTGCTCCTTTGCCTATTGGAGTTTCCTCCCTCCGTATACAGGTCGAATTGACAGCGGATTCCCTTTCGTTCTCCTCTTCATATTCGTCACGATCGTGTCTGGCCTGACCATGTATGCGAAAGAGACGGCAAAACGACGGAAGGCTTTTTTGGAAAATCAGCCCAGCAATTTTCTTAAAGAGCGTTCAAAACTTTTGAAGAATACGACTCTCCTCGACGACGCCGCAGCAAGGAGACTCTATTTCCACATTCTCAACAACCACGTTTCTCCGAGTTTCCACGATAAGATCTTCTTCTTCGGGACAATCTATCACATCATGATTCTGCTTCGGCGCACAACATTCTGGTTCGCGATAGCGGCGTCGGCAGGCGTTCTCATCCAACTTGCCGCAGGCCATCAACTACAGGACCAGGCATCATCCGTCGTATTCGCCGCGTCTGTATGGCTCATTTATTTGCTGAATGTGCGATACAACAAAGCAGACCGGAAAATGCAGGAAAACTATCAGGATCAAATTCTTTGGCTGGAATTGAACCAGGACATTGTCGAAGATACCATTCGACAGTATTCACGTTCGCGCGCTGCGATTTCAAAATGAAGACGCGTCGCTGGAGAAAAATCACGCTCGGCGTCCCGACCCCATTCCAGGATTTGCTTGTCGGCCAACTCGCGGCTCTGGGATTCGGCGGATTCCTACAAGAGGAAAAGAAACTCAAATGCTTCATCGGGCAAGACGGATGGAATAGGGATATCGAATCAAGTCTCCGCTATTGCCTCAAACAATTTCAGGCCGAATTCCCACAACTGAATATTCGCATTACATCATCATCAGTCCGACTGCAGAATTGGAACCGTCAATGGGAGCGATCGATTGGCATCATAGAACCAGCGCCGGGAATTCTGGTCAAACCATCATGGCGACGCCTACGAAAAAAAGACAAAGGAAAAATTGTTCTGCATGTCGACCCGAAAATGTCGTTCGGTACAGGCCACCACGAAACGACGCGTCTGTGCCTCCGATTGCTCGGCGACTACGTTCAACCTAAATGTTCAATTCTCGATTTTGGCAGCGGAACAGGAATCCTGGCAATAGCAGCCATTAAGTTGGGAGCGCGTTACGCGGTGGCTGTCGATAATGATCCGTGGACGATCCCGAATATTAAGGAGAATCTGAGGCGCAATCGTGTAACTAAAAAGGTAAGAGTCATACTGGGTGATATCAACGCTGCCGGACGCGGATCGTTCGACCTCATCGTCGCAAACATCGACTCCCCCACGATCATCAAAGTCTTCCCACAATTCGTCCGAAGATTGCATAAGGGTGGCTTGCTCATCCTCTCAGGGCTGCTGACAACGGACCTCCTCACTCTTCACAATCATATCAGCCGCAAAGGCTTGACCCCCGTGGATGTCATCGAAGATAATGAATGGTCCGCCATTGTGCTGGTGCGGACGTGAAACGATTGACAGCCATCGATATTGGTACAAACACGATCCTTATGCTCATTGCTGATGTCAGCTCGAATGGAGATATACGCGTCATTCGTGATGAGCATAGTATTGCACGGTTGGGGAAAGGTGTTGATGAGAAGAAAATGATTTTGCCTGAAACGTTTGAGAGAGTGCTCAATTATCTATCTGCGTACAAAAAGATTCACGATGAAGAACACTCCGATCAAATCTTTGCCTGTGGTACCAGCGCGCTCCGCGATGCAGCAAACGGCCATGAATTCATAGAATACGTGAGGGCCAAACTCG
Source organism: uncultured Ignavibacteriaceae bacterium (assembly GCA_964579855.1). GTDB lineage: Bacteria > Bacteroidota > Ignavibacteria > UBA10030 > UBA10030 > JADGQA01. The sequence continues at coordinate 10,939 of CAZOIM010000101.1, forward strand.
GATTCGAGATATCAATTCTTAGCGGAGACGAGGAGGCACAATTAACGTATCTCGGCGGGGTATCAGAGTTTGTTGATACAGGTGGTGCACAGCCTTTCGCTGTCATCGACATCGGAGGCGGCAGCACGGAAATTGTAATTGGTTTCGGTAATGCGGTGACTTCGACCAACAGTTTTGATATTGGATCAGTTCGGTTGACTGAGAGATTCCTGAAGAGTTCCCCACCACCCCCGGTTGCATTGGAAGAAGCACAGCAATACATTCGGGGCCATTTACGTTCGCTTACCCAACTGTCCGAGGGTGCACGCTGCATTGGGGTCGCGGGGACGCTCACGACGCTTGCAGCAATCGACCTGCAATTGAGCGTTTATGATAGAGAGCGCGTGAGTGGACACGTTCTGACGCTCGATGCTATCGAGAGGATCTATGGCAGATTAAAGGGCAAGCGACTGGTGGAACTCAGGGCAATTCCACAAATTCTGCCCCAACGAGCAGACATCATTCTCGCGGGAATATTGATTTTGAAAGAAGTGATGGAGAAGATCGGGGCCGTGAGAATTACCGCTAGTGATCGCGGACTGCGGTACGGCATATTGCTTCGTGCTGCAGAAGGATTAGCTGGCAATCAAGTGTGAGGGAAAATACAATGGAGAGGTTGGGGTGTCTGTTTCAGACAGCTCATAATAGATTCCAAAGGCTCTGCGTCTGCTACTTCAATTTCCCAGCTCTGTCGACCACCTCTTTTAGCACGTCAGCCGCGTAGTTGATATCCTCTTCTGTCGTCCCTCGACCTAGCGAGAACCGAATCGTTGCTCGCGCTGTCGATTCGTCTCTCCCCATTGCCAGTAGGACGTGCGACGGCTGCAGACTTCCTGATGTGCAGGCTGAACCGCTGGTGACCGCCACTCCGTGAAGGTCCATTCCCATTATCAGCGCCTCGCCATCAACCTTTCGTTTTGACGCATCAAAAGAGACGTTGAGCACGTGTGGCAGGCTCTGCGTAGGATGACCGTTGAAGAGAACGTCGTCGAATTGTGTAGCAATTCTTTTTCTTAGACTCTCTTTGAGTTTGCCAATCCTCGTGGCGTCGCTCTCCATGAGCTCGGAACATAGTTCTACCGCTTTTGCGAATCCGACAGCAAGCGGTACATTCTCGGTTCCTGCCCGACGATTACTTTCCTGGGCACCACCCTTCATGAATGAGTCTATTTTCGTCCCTTTCCTGATGAATATGGCGCCGATTCCCTTCGGACCATAAATCTTGTGTGCGGAGATCGAGAGGAGGTCGATGCCAAGTTCCTGAACATTCACAGAGATCTTGCCGACGGATTGGACAGCATCGGTATGACAGACCACTCCGCGTTCCCTGCACATCGCTGCGATTTCTCTGAGTGGTTCAATCGTGCCAACTTCATTGTTTGCATGAACCACCGACACGAGCAAGACATCGTCATTCAACTCGCGCTTGATGTCGTCGGGGTCAACCATCCCGCTCCTGTCCACCTTCACAATTCTTGCGTTGAATCCTTCGGTCTGGAGAGATTCCAGAGGATCCAGGATCGCGTGGTGTTCAATAGCAGTTGTCACGATTGTTGATTTGCGATTGGATTTCGATGCTCTCGCGATTCCATAAAGCGCGTGGTTATCGGACTCCGTTCCTCCACTGGTAAAGAACAGCTCGTCGGACTTCGCGCCGACAAACCGTGCTATGCGCTCGCGGCTTTCTTCAAGTGCAAGCCGAGCTTTTCTGCCGTAACTATGGATGGACGAGGCATTCCCGTATTCTGCGGAAAAGTACGGTATCATCGCATCCACGACACGAGGATCGATGGGAGTTGTCGCACAATGATCGAGATAGACCTGCTTCATAATTGCCATAGCGGTGTCAGGGGTATAACAACAAAAATGCCGGCCAGGTTCTCCAGCCGGCTCTTGATCTTCAGGCACCCCTGGACGGTCCTTAGCGCTGTCCTTCCCTTCTTTGTTGTGCCATTTCCTGCATCAGCTGCCGCAAATTGCGCGCAAAATTTCGCTCAAAGACGATGAGATCTGCAATCTGCTGTGTTGATAACACTTGCTTTATGTCCCCGAGGAACCGCACTCGCTCATCGGCCTGCTTTGAATCGAGCGCCGTCAGATCCGAAAAGATCTTCTCCATGCCGGCATTCTCCGTATTCGATTTTCTCAAGTCCTGCAGATGATCAATCAATTCGTCCCGTTGCCTGTTGATGTCCCTCATCACTTCTTCGTGTTTGCTGTACTTTGCAAAGAACCGGACCGATGTTTCTTCGTCAAGCTTCAGGGCTTCAATCATCCGCAGCTTCTTGAATTGTTCG
>CAZOIM010000102.1:0-13273 GCA_964579855.1 uncultured Ignavibacteriaceae bacterium
CATTCTCACTGTACGTTTTTCGCAGCACCTCGTCATTCCCCAATTTCAGGATCGCTCTGCTCAGATCCACTATCATTTGGTCATAGGATTGCACTGGAATCTTCATTCCGCAGTCACCAGTGATGACATCTCTCATCCCGTGATGATCGAATGCTATCACCGGCAAACCGTTACTCATCGCTTCCAACACCACATTGCCGGAAGTATCACGCAGGCTTGGAAAAATGAATAGATCGTGTTTTGCATACACATGCGTCAAATCTCGATGAGATATGAACCCGGAGAAAGTCACTCTTCCATTCAATCCCGTTTTCTGCACAATGTGTTTCAGTTTATTTTCGAGTGGTCCGTTTCCCACGACAGTCAAGCAATAATTATTTTCCAACCTTGTCAACGCCTCAAGGAGAAGATGTAGTCCTTTCCGGGCCACCAGGGAACCCACAAAAAGCAGACGTATCCTTGGTGCATCGACTAATGCACAGCTTCTCGCTCCACTTCCTATTTGTTCCAACGAGACTCCTGTTTCCAAATGAACCAACTTGCTCCTGTTTGTGCCAGCGAGAAATTGTGCCGTATCACTATTGGCATAGATCACCGTTGAATAGCCGCGGAGGGCTTTCCTGACGGCCGGGCGAAGTCGACCGGCGTACGTAAGGAACGAACGCAACGACTCCATAATCCCGTAGAACGTTCCTAGCCGGAAGAATGCAAACAGAGGGGCTGTGATTCCCCCTCCTATCGGCCCCCAAACCGAATGGGAAGTGAACTTGTACAAGAGAGCCGGAACTTGAAAAGTATTGAGTGTAAGCTGGTGAATGACGTCGAACGTTTTATCGAGATTATTGCGCCTGAGGAAACGCGCTATATTCAGTTGCCAAAGGATATAATAGAGAGCTGTCCCAAAGATAATCCGTTTCTTGAAAGGCAGAAGGAACGGTAGGTCATAGTAGATGAAATGCAGATTCTTCGTCCCAAGCGCAATGACCTCTTTCTCGAGGGCCTCTCTGTTGTTTGCACGGGTCAAGACCGTCACTTCGCAATACTGCGAGAGATTAACGGCCCAATTCCAACCTACGCCGGGTTCAGACCCCTTATGTGGCTCACAGGCGTATGCTGAGATGAGAACTTTCATCGCGCCACACGAGCAGAAAATCTCTTCTTGAGGTATTCCAGGCAAATTGTGGACGCGTCTTTCGCCATCGCCTCTATGCCAAGGTCGGCGGAAACTGTGACATAATTCAATTCGATTTCTGACTGTAGGTCTTGTATCATGTCGATTTGTCGTTGGATTTCATTGACCGGAATCTCGGCCTTGCGTTCATAGACACGCCTTGCGTCTGCCTTGAGCAAGACAACAATCGCCGGGCGTGGGACGACATACGCTCCGATCCGTATCAGCCAACGCGGAAGACTGAGTCGATACCTCTTTGTGTCGATAAAGAAATCATAGTAATAACGGTCGAAGACGACCAGAGTGCTTTTGATTATTGAAGGCAATACTTTCAAGTAATAACCGACAACATAATCTGAAAGATAGTAGAAGAATTTTGCCCAGGATAGTAGAGAATTGCGGGTCTTCAGTCCGTGGGGATTTTCAGCATTCCCCGTATTGCTGCCAAGAGGTCGTTCTGAGAAAAGCATTGGCCTCCAATGGAATATTTTCGTTTTGCGAAACGCCGGTGCCACTTGCTTCACAAGGTCTTGTGAAAGTGTCGTCTTCCCGGTTCCATCCGGACCCAGAAGAACTATGCACAATCCTGTGGGGTGAAAAATCCGACTCACGATTCTGGCGAAATCAAAAACGACATAGTGCAGGGCGGCTGTCGGACGCCTGAACATTGTCCTTCTCAGAAGTGCACTCCGGATGAAAGGAATTGCACTGTTCAACGCTGAAAGATCGTTGGCTTCAACCGTGGCCAGAAATTTCTGAAGCGCATTGCCGCTGACAAAAGGCCGTATCGATTCCTTCAACCCCTCAGGATTTTTTTCATACCATTGCCTGAACTTGAGGAAGTGCTGCGGCAGCCATTCGCACTTTAGAGTGCGTTTTAGAAAAATGTAAAGCGCCTCTGTGCAGGGATATGGCACAACATACTCTCCGGTGGAGACACGCTTCGAAAGGAGTGTCTCTGACGGAAGAAAAACCCTGCCGTTCCTTCTGTAGTCAGAACAGATGTCGATGATAAGGTATTCCAGCCCATCGGTCCATCGTTCAAGGACAAAATACTTCGCCGTAGACTCGTGGTGGAGGAGTTGTACTACAGAGAAACCTGAAGCAGCGCCGTACCCTGTAATAATCTCCTCAATGATGGAAAATGTTTCAGCTTGGACAGCAATGTCGACATCGCCCAGCCGATTTTCCAGGTATCCGTGCAGCCAAACGTACGGAACACTTCTCGATTGGAGGAAACGAAAGAAACCCAGGATGGCCGGGCGGTCATTTACCTTCAAGGAAGGCGACGATATTGCAGTCATTTACTTAACAGGTTTGGAAATCCAGCTGCGACATATTGGGGTCTATAAAGTCGCGGAATATTGGGCTGATTGCACAAATGTCTCTTCGTCAAGCGTTAACCCTAATTTGACGCGAGCAAGTTCATAGGGCAGTTTTGCCCAGGGATTGATACTCCCTGATATGCATCCTGGCAATCCTTCGCCACGAAAAGAATTCTACGGCCGCCGAATGATGACGATCCGCCAATTCTCTCAATACATGAATTCTTCCGGCGAAATCAACGATCGCATTTTTCGCGTCTTCAACATCGTTTGAAACGACTCGAAGGTATGGTAATGCTGCAACTTCGGCATACGATGTCGTCCCCACATGGGAGCTCGCGATCGTTGGAATCCCGGCGACAAGTGCCTGGGCCACTCCCGCCGGAAATGCGTCGTGTCGCGAAAGCTGAATGTAAATGTCTGCACGCTCAATGACATCCGCGACTGAAGTCTGGGGTATTGCACCGGTAAAAGTTACTTTGTCGGTGACGCCGAGATCGGCAGCAAGCCTTGATAACTTCAGAACACTGCCATTCCAGTCAGGACCAACAAGAGTGAGTCTGATCGCCCTGTCACCAAGTTCTTTTGATGCTCCGGCGAAAGCCTGAATCAAGATATCGAGTCCTTTTGTATAGGTGTCGAGTCTGCCAACAAAGACCAGATTCAGTGTTTCGTACTTTTTCGAATTTCCAATCTCTGATCCATTTGGCCTGCGAGACTCATCAAACAGCGTTCCGTTCGGCACACAGTAAATATACGAATCAGGAACCAGGGCGAGGATATTCTTTTGCTCAGATGGAGATAAAGCATGAAACAAACTTATCTTCTTGTACAATATCCTATCTGCAAGCGTGAGATAAAATCTTTTTGCCCATCTTAGTCCCTTTTGCAGTCCAATGGGATCGAATGCACCATGCGGACTCAATAAAATTGGACAGTCGAATATTCTGGGCACCTGTAAGTTGTCAATATTGAATTCAGCATGCACATGAATTACAGTGGGATTGAGCTCTCGAAACTCAGTGATTGTTCTTCCGGAAATTCCATGAAATGCCCACGTCATTTTCTTTAGAGTCCAGCTGGGTTGCCAAGTCAAAAGCCTGACTCGTTCGGAGACACTCACTGGACCGTAAAGTGCCTGATCGCCAGATTTTGCCGAGGCAATTGCTACTTCAATCCCTAAATCAGCTTCCGCGTTAGCAAGAGCAGCCACAGTGTTTGCCACCGCTCCGCCAGTCTGCAAATTTGGATACCAATGGAGCACTCTCATCAGATCATTTCCTCTCCGTACGCCTACACTTCACAACTAGCCTGATGAGATGCAGACTCACCGCTCGATTATTGATTCGTGTCATAATCAAGAAGAACCGAAGAACTCAGGCGTTGGAGAGCGCGTGGTGATATCCTGAAATGTATTCCTTGGCAACTCTTTCCCATCGCAAGTGCTCACGCAATTTTTTGACCCCCTCACGAAGTTCTTTTCCATGATCCGTTTTCTTCAAAACTCCATGAATCTTGATTCCCATGACTTCCGGATCCAGCGGAACCGAAATCCCCGCAGAGTACCGAGTTACCAGCTCGCTCATGTTTGTTTCAGGACTAACAATGAGTGGTGTCCCTACCGAAATTGCTTCACGAATGGGCCTCGGTGGACCATCAAATCGACTAGTATAGACAAGGTACTGACTTCTTCGCAAGATATGCCACTTAGTCTTTTCGTCAACGTCTCCAAGGATCACCACGCGGTCCTGGAGAGCATTGCGACGAACAGATTCTTCGATTATCTCACGACTGTTTCTCCACGCCCGACCGGCAATGACCAACCGTCCGGTGCAAGCGCTACTGTGCCCTCGTTGCATCACACCAAAGGAATCAAGAAGCACGTCGATACCCTTTTGAAACACGTCGTTTCTGCCAAAAAAAACGATGTCGTCAGTCGCCGATGAATCCGACGACTCGTCACTTGTGCTGTCCACAGGAAAAATTCCGAGCGAAGCGCGGAATCGTTTGTTATTGGGAAAGAGCGAAGCCAGATTGCTCTCTTCATATGCAGAAAAAGTGTGAAAGGTCACTTTGTAGAGGTTAGGAGTCAGGAATCGGAGGAGGACACACTTGCCAATCTTGTGCCGTCTCATTGCATAGGGAGAAAGATGACTCAAGAAAGAAAGCACGGTGGGGATCCCCATTCGATGTAACTTTTGTAATGCGTCCCAATGCGGTCTAATGAAGATCCCGAACACGTGAACGAGGTCGAAATGTGTTGAGAGTGACCCCAAGTCTTCAACTGTCGCAAAGTGCACTTTGGGATGTATGCCATCTCTCTTGATACCCCGATTCGTAAACAACGTAACGTTGTTTCCTAGCGCAACCAAAGATGAAGAAAGCCATCGGATATCCCTCGGATATCCACCTTCTTGAAGACAATCACGATAAACCAATCCAATTTTCATGTGAATCGGAGTGTAGTTAGAACCAAATAATATTCTTTTGCTTCAGCGCTGTTGATTTCCAGAATTCTCGAAGCAAACCAAAGAATAAGATCCTGAATAAGAGAAATCGATACATTCGCAAAAGCTGATACAGGATCCTGGTTCCCAGGAGCGTGCGTGACCACTTTATTCCATATTCTTTTCTTATTTCGACCGATTCCGAAGTCCGCCTCGGATCATCATAGCTGAGACTTATGTTGGCACCAGTCCAACGAAACACCCCATACGGCTTGGGGCTGTAGCGGAAACGCAATCCGATCGTCGCAAGATGGACAAAAAATTCGTGATCCATCACGTAGCGGAAATCCGTTCTGAGCGTGCAACCTCTTTCTAGAACAGATCTCCTAAAAAACAAGGAACAATTGGAAAGAAAAGGACCGTAGTAAAGAAGAGTGGCAAAACTGAAACCGTGACTGCAGCGATATCGTAGCAACGTACCTTGCGCATCAACAAAGATGACGTCGCCATACAGGACATCAATCGATTCATTCGTTTCAAACATTGCTGAAATATCGGAAAACGCGTCTGGCATATAGAATTCATCGGCATTGAGCCAACCAATAATCTCTCCAGTCGCCATCTTGAATCCTTTGTTGAGAGCTTCGCTTTGACCATTGTCAGGTTCTGAAATCCATTTCACGTGCTTGTATCGTTTCAGGATTTCGATGGTATTGTCGGTCGACCCTCCATCGACGACGATGTGTTCATAATTCTCGTACTGTTGGCCCAGAATACTGAGAATCGCATCCTCGATGTACTTCCCGCTATTGAACGAAGGAGTAATTATTGATATGCGTGGAGTCATAATGTTTGCGAGATTTTGGATGACCAACGGCAAAATACAAATAGATCAATGCGCCTGGTATGGTCCGATGTCATTTCGGCCTGTGTTCCTTGATGTTCCGTCGAAGTCAACGGCAACGGTTTTTTCTGCAATGCCTTTACCGACAGCTGGACTGGTCGGCTTCAGATGAAAATCAAATGCACCTTCATTAACAAATTGCGGATCGCCTTGAACACTATGTGCATCTTGCTGACTCAGCTCGTGCCAGCCGGCAATCGAATTGATGGCCTTGTCCCAACCGTACTTCATCTTGGGCGAACCTTGGGATGGGAAAAACAAGTTATAGTCGCTGGTGTTTCCCTGACAATCGCTCCCCGGATGTGCAATAACGAGGTCGGCTTCGCCGTTGTCGCACAGAATATTATTTTCTGCTCTGTTATTCATCAAACTGTTTCCGGCCCGTGGAATACCGTGAAGAACAATTCCCCTTCCGTTCTTCATCACAAGATTGTTCGCAACCAAACATCCTTTGGATGCCGAAACATAAATTCCGCTGTTCTTGTTCGCATAGACAATATTGTTCGCGATGATCCCTCCTCTCGAAATCTCAAAGAACATTCCAACATTGGTATTCTCGTGGACATCACACGAGAATATGCTGATGCTATCGCAATTATCGAACCAGATGCCGGGCCCATTGTTGCCCACCGAGACATGATGACTGATGGAGGAGTTGGCTATCGGTACATTCTTGACTCCTCCCGCATGCCAATCCACGTTGAAGCCTCTGTAGTTGTTGTAGTTCGTACGGTTGTTCTCCATTGTAACGTTCCGTCCACTGAACGTCATTCCACAGTCACCATTGTGATCGGCGATGTTTCCGCGAACAAGTTCAGTGTCTCCGTGGCCACCCAGCCCCGCGAAGTCACACCACGTAACCTCGTTGTTTTCGACAACACAATGCGAACCTCCAATGTTCACTGCGGGCCATCCGTCCCTATACGCCGCAGTTGTGTTGCTGTGTTGGAATTTGAACCCGGAAACAACGATGTACCTTTTTTGGGTTACGAGCCAGATGTAGGGACGCATACTCACCTCGACGAGCCTTTTGTTCAGATCCGTCTGATCCGACGGCCGGACGTAAAGGGCATGCGCAGCATTGTCGTAGAAGAAGCTCCCGGGGATCAAATCTTTGGTCCCGTTTCCGACCGCAGGCAGACGTTTTGGCGAATACCACGGGTTTCCTCCAATTTGCGTGAGGATTTTACCATCGATAAACACTTGCTGACTGTTGACACTCCAACCTTCTTTTTTCCATACATCTCCCTTCCACGCTGCCCAACCTGCAACAACATCGGAGCCTTTGACGATGACGCTGTCCCCCACTGCTTTGAAAACAATCATGTTTCCTTCTGCACCGGAATTCTTCACTTCAACTGCTTCACGATAGATGCCGGTCTTGACGAACACGGTGTCGCCTGCAACTGCACGCTCCGCCGCTGCCTTGATGGTGCTCCACGGAAGCAGCTCCGTTCCGGGATTGGTATCGGATGCTTTTGGATTGCGTTGGTCAACATAATACGTTTTCGCCAACGACTTCGGGCAAATCGCTACACTGCCCGCGATAACGAAGGCGCAGATTATCAAACGTGCTGTTTTCATGGCCGCTTCTCCTCCTCTACTTGAATGTCTTTAGTTTCAGGTTCCTCATTGAATAATACCGATGCTGCCAACCCCACAAATATCCACGGAAGGAAGCATCGCTCAAAGGAATATGCCATCCCGTAAGCGTGAATGGTAACAAGAATAATCAAGGCGAGAGAAACAACTGCACGGTCAACCCCAATACTTGCCAACCGTTTCTTCAACTGGGCGGCAAACGACAAAACCCACGCAACATAGAATGCAAATCCAAAAATTCCGACTTGATAGATGACTGCCAGATAGAGATTGTGCGGAGATGTCGTTTCTATCGAACGGAACTCAGGGATATAGATCCCAAAGTCTTTTCCAAAGCCGGACCCAAACCAGGGATGCTGGATAATCTGGTCGATCGTCGCCAGCCAGTATCGAAACCGCCACACCGCCGTCGGGTCAGACTCAAAATCCGTAAACGCCATGAGTCGCGAACTGACAAATTCCCAGATGCCAAGCCCTGAATACTGAAAAATCGGAATAAGAAGGAGCAGGATCAGCGGTATCAGCAAGAGTTGCCGCAAGTTTTTGCCAAATGAGGTTCGACTGCTTACCCATAGGACGACTACGCCAACAAACCCGGCGAGCCAAACTGCCCGAGTGCCTGCCACAATGATCATTACCACTCCGACAGAGTAGAACAAGTATACAACAATGCCGGGTAACCGAATCAACTTCTCCCGGTGACCAAAGTAGAGTGCAAACATCCCATAGAGAAGACTCAAGGAGCCAAAACCGCTCATCCATTTTTCGTACGGAGCAAAATGAAAATCGAAAATCAGCCAGGCACGAAGTAATCCCCAAAGAACGTACGAGAACGCAATGACGATCAGTGCCACAAATAATCGTTCACGGTCTTTTTGTGAGCATATGTTCAACGTGGCATAGGGGACCAAAAGGATAAACAGATAGTACGTCCGAAGTTCGCCGGGCGCGTTCATTCCGAACGACGGTATATTGCGGATGACTTCGAGAAAGAGATATACCAAGAACAGAATGAGGAACGTACCGTGTCCTTTCATGAATCTTGACGCCAAACCATCCTCTTTGAACAGTCGGATAGCCATGGTGATCAACATTCCGGCGAGGAACGGATCGGTAAGCCGAACCCATTGCGAACCAAACTGAAAGCCTCTCGTGCTCATTCCAAGCAAAGGCGCTAGTTCAAGTTCTATGATTTGACCGAGAAGGACAATCAGGCAGAGTGTGGTGATCGGATAATAGTACGTAACCAGCGAGAACACAGCAATCCCGACCAGACCAAAGCCAAGCATAGGCTGATTGCTCACGATCAACACTGCAAGAGCCAATCCCGCCAGAAAGATAAACATTTTTCCGGGGGATCTGGGAAGTGAATACATCACAGCAGCATACGTCCGCAAATCAGCGTCCTCGTCGTTTTATTTTCATTGAGGATTACGTTTTCTCGATGGCTCAGCCCGATTCAAATGCATCGTTCGCTCAAAGAGTGTCGTCAGTGCAGCAACGACTTGTTCTACAGTGACCTTTGTGATACACTCAACTTCATCGCGGATGCAGCGCCAGTAACAAAAGTAACACGGTAGCTCGTTTATTACTCCGACTGCCAATGGGTTGCTTGGGTATGGAAGAAATCGCCCGAATTCTCCGCCTCCCAATATGAAAACCACTGGCGTTCCAGCTGCAGCTGCGATATGGACCGCACCCGTGTCGTTCGAAAGACATACTTGCGCTCCGGCGATGAGAGAGGCAAATTCACCTTGAGAGGTTTTGCCACACAAATTGAGTACATCGACACCCTGGCCTTTGAGCATGGTTTCCGCGCTGTTACAAACAGAAGAGTCCTTTTTAGCTCCGCATATTATCCATTCCAACGGTTGCATTCGTCGGTGGATATTGATCACATCTACAAAATGTTCGACAGGCCAAAGCCTAATGGAACGACCTGCCCCCGGAAAAAGGATACCATACGATTGACCCTTAAGCCGTCCTAGCAGTTTTTCGGCACTATCCGATGCATGAGCATCGATCCAAAGCTCAGTGGCGAATGGTTTAACTGAATTCTTGTATCCTAGATACCTGAGCATTTCCAGATTTCGCTCTCCCTCAAACCTCCATTCATCCTTTGTTGGAACAATTTCTGTAAAATATGGTTTCGGAGATCTTCGCGGGCGGATACGGTCTAGGCATTCAAAAGCAATTCGCCGGGGGGCATCTGTCCAGCCAGCCAGGCAATCCACAAACCCACCTGTCGTGGAATAGACCGTATTTATCGCCAGATCAAATCGTTCGCTCCGTAGTCGTTTGAACCAGAGCCAATGTTCAATTGGATTTGCACGGAATTTTCTAATATTGATATCCCATACTTCATCGACGTAGGGGCAATGCTGCGCCAATTCCATGACTTGCGATGCAACCAAGAGTGTGATCTTTATACCCGGGAACAACTCTCGGTACTCTCGGAGGGCAGATGAAAACAATACGAAGTCCCCTATGGAGCCGTCGGTCCTTAGCAAGAGAATTCTCTTCGGCTTATGATTCGCATCTGTTGGTTGTGAAGCGAAAATTCCACTCATCATCAGAAAACGATTGAGTACGTCTTCGAAGAAGGCGAATATTTTATACAATCCATTCTTCAAGCGTGTCGTGCCGATTCAGGTATAGAATATATCAAATGACCTACGAGATCCACTTTCAGCGGTTATAATCAATATTCAACAATGTTTTCAGTTCATCAACCGCATATTGTGCCCGTCTCCACAAATCCTCTAGCTTTTTTCTTTCAACAATCGATGCATGTTCCACTGCCTCCGTCAATTTCGAAACACTGATGGGATTTTCTACAAGAGGTATTCCCAATTCATGCGCCAGAGCATTCACCTTAGAACCTCGCCCATGTCCCACAACGCGGCACCCAGCCCATGCAGCTGTGAGCAATGCGTGGTATCGGGAAGAAATCACCGTGTTGTATCGTCGGAAATGATTCACCAGCTCCGGCAGGCTCGCATTTTGATAATCGGGAGCAAAGACCTCTGTACGCGATTCCCTGAACAACGATCCGAAGGCCCCCATGATCTTTCTGTAAATCCAGCGTTCATAAGGTTTTTCATCCCTCGTCTCGTTCGCAAACAACTGCACTTTTTTGTCTCGTGAGTATTCTCTGACGAACTCTCGCAAAACCCTTATATCCCGTCCGTTCGTGTGCTCGTCGTAATAGCATATCCCCAAATCAATTTCTCTCGAGGATGGTAACATTCCGTTTGCGAATGCTCTCGATAGCCAGATATTGGCAAGATCGGACCCCGTCGAGAGACGCTCAGGGCTATATCCAAAATCCTCGAGAAGTATGCGAGAGGTGAATTCGTCTCTTGTCCAAATGTGATCTACTCTCCACAGGAATTTTCTTGCGATGTCCGTTTGAGTGCGTGCTTCAGCTTCCGCGCCAACGCCGATCATGAAGAACGGGATATCTCTTCCAGCGATCGCATCCACATCTGCCGACAATTTCTTCATCATCGAATGGTTTCCTGCGGTTTGAAAGGGTGTGTCTCCGATGCCGAGCAGACAGTCCGACGCATTGACCAGAGCTGCGCGACCCGGCAGATCTTCCACCCAAGCGACCTGAGGAAAACGCCTTCGTTGCGATTCCGAGTCTCTGCCAATGAAGCAGCTCATCGGAATATTGTCCTTGAACTCGGAAAGGAACCCGGCGAGCATCAGGTCATCGCCGATATTTCCTGCGCCGTAGAAATCGAAATTAATGAATGCGCTCATTTGTTTATCGGACTCACTCCTGGACTCCGTAACACTGGGACGGTCGATGATGCAGGGTTGCCTGTGAATGCACAGAGAAGGTATGCAACAGCTCCTGCAAGCACTCCGACGCCGCATAATGCCGGCAACAGAAGCGCAACTCCGAACGTCGGGATATTGACAAACACTGTAATCAGAAGAGAACCGCAATATGTCAAGACCACGGGACTAAGAATGAGAAGCGAAACATACCATCGTTTATCGTTCAGTACTTTATAGTGAACGATGGTTCTTGAAACCAGCCCGGTTGGCGTGTTTGCCAGTCTCGCCCAACAGGCCCCAAGGATTCCAAGCGGAGGAATCAGGAGGACATTGGCACCGGCGACGAGTACGCCGCTCAATAAGGAGAATGCCGTGTTGATTCTCACATACCCGGCGCCGTTCAGATAATAATACGGAACGATGGAAGTCGCCAAAATCGAAAAACTGAATGCCAGGATTTGCAGGAGCGCCGCAGACTGCGAAGCGAATGCCGCACCCATCCATATCGTCAGGATGTTTTTTGCGAAAATGAACATGGGAACACCAAGAGCAACCCCTCCTGTCGTCACAAACCGAAGAGCTTTGAAGTAAATACGATTCAGTCGCTCCGTTTCCCCCCTTTCGTGGATGACGCTCGCGAGTGGGAACAGGAACGAAACTGCTTTTGCAAGGAATGCATGAATCTGCTGCGCGAGTTGGAGACAGACCGTGTAATAGGTCAGTGCGCCGGTGCTCACGAGCGAGGCAATGAGAAGCTGGTCCACTTCGTTCAGGAGAATCCTCCCTACACCCTGCAACCAACTGTAGATCCCGAATCCGAAAATCTCTCCAAGCGCCATCTTGTCAAAGATCGGCACGAGTTTCAGAGAGGGGATGATTCGTTGCCGGATCACAACGGCTTTAATAATGGCGCTGAGGGCAATGACGACGATTGTTCCCGCGACGATACCTTCGACCCCCAGGCCAGCCAGCACCATCACGACATCCGCAAGGACTGTTGCGATGTTGGTGGGAACGCTCATCATCGCTGCGAGATCATACCGCTCGAACCCCTGGAAAATCGCCGACAAGACGCCGTCAATGAGCCGGACCGCCACGCCAAAACCGGCAATCCTGATGCAGGCTGTGGCAAGCTCAATGTTTTGAGCCTGTACTCGGAAAACACGTGTCACGAGCAGGGGTGCGCCGAAGAAAGAGACGAGGCAACCCATGGCACCGAGGAGAAGATACACCGTAAGTGTCGAACGAATCACGCGCGCAACCCCCTTTGCGTCGTTCAATGCCCTATACTTGGAGACGTACTTGATGGTCGCGTCACCCAGTCCGAATGACATCATTCCGGAGAAGCCAAGAAACACGTTGACGAGCATCCAGATGCCATAGCGTTCCACGCCGAGGTTTTTAACGAAGAATGGCGTAGCGAACAACCAGAGCAGAGGTAGCGCCATGAACTCGACAGAATTCCAGCCCGCATTTTTCAGGCTCTGTTGTACAAGGATCGAGTTACCTCGGAGGATCCTCTTCTTCACATCATCGACGAGCCGTTGAAGCGTGCGTCTGCGATTGTTCAATGAATCTTTCACGAATATCTGCGTTTGAGTCGGATTCTTGCCTGAAAGGGGATAACAATGATCGGTTTGGGGATGGAGCGATTTGCTGCCACTCCCGATTCCCC
Source organism: uncultured Ignavibacteriaceae bacterium (assembly GCA_964579855.1). Lineage (GTDB taxonomy): Bacteria > Bacteroidota > Ignavibacteria > UBA10030 > UBA10030 > JADGQA01. The sequence continues at coordinate 12,914 of CAZOIM010000102.1, forward strand.
AAATTTTGAATTGAGTAAATTACTCGGTGTCGGTCTTTTCGATGATCTCCGCTTCTCTTCGTGGTTTGCGTCTCCACGAAAACTCCCCTAAAAATGAGCGAATCGTCGTTCCATATTCGTGCGCCACATACACATACACGACGGATCCACACAAACTCAGGAGAAAGCAGGCGAGTGTAATCAAAAGCCTTTTGGGCTTGTCTTTTTTCCCCGGCGCCCGAGCGCCGTCCATCACATTGATCACCGGGGTATTCTTGATTTCCTGCACTTTTGCAATCTCGTACTGTCCCTTAAGGTTCACATACTGTGTTGAGTGGATATCTACTTCCCTCGAAAGGCGGCCATCTTCAATTTGAAGTT
>CAZOIM010000103.1:0-13268 GCA_964579855.1 uncultured Ignavibacteriaceae bacterium
AATCAGCGCTTCTAAAGAAATTGATTTTGGATTGGATGAGGAAAGATGATACGTGCCCAGCAGCAGATTCTGTTCAATCTTTTTTCGAATCAGCTCTGCATTATATTTGTCCGGACCAATATTCTTCCGGATGCGTTTACCGTTTACATAATAGTCGAGTCGGTAGGTGAGACCCTTACTGTTGCGGATAGGCGAGATGCTGACCTTCGGCGATGCCATTTGTAGACTCCTGTTCCCTAGGATGCCCTAGAAGTTAGTCATAAAATGGACACTAATCCGAGGCCGTGATTTGCAAGTTGTTGCCTTGCAATCATTTGATGCAAAGTTGCGGAGAGGGAGGGATTCGAACCCTCGATAGAAGTTACCCCCTATGCAGGTTTAGCAAACCTGTGCCTTCAGCCACTCGGCCACCTCTCCGTGTGCTGAACTCTATTAGAAGATATTCAAAAAGCGGACTTGATGCAATCGGAATTTGGCTACGACCCCTTTTTCAGCAGGACGGAACAGGATTCACAAGGGTCGGCTTTCTTGAGATCAATTTCTTCCATATATGTTGATGAGCGCATGACACATTCAAACTGTCTGCAATGATAGAGTCCAAATGTGTGCCCCAATTCGTGGATCACTTCTTTCTCCAGCCTCTCCATCATCGACTCATCGCTTCGCGGGAGTCCGTAAAACTGATTCTGTAATCTGTGCGTCGACACTATTGCTGCGGTTCCATTCAATTGAGCTTCACCAAAGACGAACGTCAATACGGGGATATAGAGGTCAACATCTACGATCAGGATGTCTTTGATCTTGGAGGTAAAGCTCTGACCAACGAGGGAAGCGAGAAGAGCTGTAGAATTATACTGCCTGCGTGACTGGTCAAACGCTCGATCAATTTGAACCGCGGACGGTAATACTTCAGTTAGTACACCGAATACTCTTTCAACTTTCTCAGCAAGCCTTTTGAGTCTCTGTCCTTCGAGAGGAAGACCATTGAGGATGTGGATGGCAGACGTCACTAAGGTTTTTTCAAACCAAATTTCTCAATTTTATTATACAATGTGACTCTGTCAATTTGCAGGACTTCGGCAGAGCGCGAAATGTTCCAGTGGTTCTGCTCGAGGACAGCTGCAATGTGCGCTTTCTCCGCCGCCGCCAATGAGCCTGTGGGGAACATGTGATTTTTTTCTGTAAGCTGAAATGGCAAATCCTCTGGTTGGATTTTTGGAGGCTTGCCTACCACCATGGCGCGTTCGATAGCATTCTCGAGTTCTCTCACGTTCCCAGGCCAGTTATACCGAACGAGCGTGTCCATCGCTTCGGATGCAATACCTGTAATGGACTTATTCATGGAATGCGCGTATTTCTGGAGAAAATAATTCACCAGCTGAGGTATATCTCCTTTACGTTCACGAAGCGGAGGGATGAATATCGAAAACACGTTGAGCCTGTAGTAGAGATCCTCGCGGAACGTACCATCCGTCACGGCTTTTTCGAGGTCTTTGTTCGTGGCGCAAATGACCCGAAAATCTACTTTGATGTTCTCGTTGCCACCGACGCGCGTGAATTGTTTCGTTTCTATGGCCCGCAGCAAATCCATTTGAGTTTTGGCATCGATATTACCGACTTCATCAAGGAATAATGTCCCTCCATCCGCAAGTTCCAATTTCCCTTTTCTGCGGTACTGCGCACCGGTAAAAGCTCCGCGTTCGTGACCAAAAAGCTCGCTTTCCAATACTCCTTCTGCCATGCCGCCACAGTTGACAGCGACGATCGGAAAATACCTCCGTTCGCTATTGCTATGGATAGCCCTGGCGATGAGTTCTTTGCCCGTCCCGCTCTCCCCTCTGATCATCACTGTCGTATCGGCCTTCGCGACGGTTTGGATCAATTCAAACACCTTTTGCATTTGCGTTGATTCACCGACGATATCGTCTGCCTTTGAGAACTCCGATATCTGTTCCTTCAGTTTCACATTTTCGCTTGCCAGGAAACGTTGCTTCAAAGCATTAGTCACCACGTGGGACAAGTAATCCGGATCGACAGGCTTCGTCACGTAGTCGTACGCACCAGCCTTCAAGGCTTTAACAGCAGTATCGACAGTTGCGTGCGCAGTGATAAAAATGATGGTGTTGTTTGGGTCGATTTCTTTGATTCGTTGTTGAAGTTCCATGCCATCCATACCCGGCATTTTAATGTCGAGAAGGATTAGATCCCATTTTTGGATCCCCAATTGGCGGAGTGCCTCCGCGGCGTTCTCAGCCGAATTGACGGTATAGCCGTCTTCTCGAAACCATTTCGTGAGCGAGTCACGAACCACCTGTTCATCATCGACAACCAGTATTGTAGGCTTCGTATTCATTCCCTGCCTCGTTCAGTGATAGTCTAACTTTGTGCGAAAGTGTTGCTGGCCGCTTGGGGGAGCATAGAGGTTATGTTGCCTGCGATCACGGGCGTCTTCGGAAACTCAAGCCGAAATGTTGTTCCTTTGCCCATATTTGAATTGACCGAGATCTTGCCGCCGTGTCGTTCGATGATCCCGTACACCACCGACAATCCAAGTCCGACCCCTTGACCGTTTCGTTTCGTGGAATAGAACGGCTCGAAAACACGGCCAAGGTCCTCGTCGGGAATTCCTATGCCGGTGTCTTTGATTACGATCGCCACTTTTTCTTCAGATTCTTCGCCTGAGACTGTAACCTCGAGCGATCCGCCATCCGGCATAGCCTCAACGGCATTGACGAACAGCGCGACCAAGGCCTGCTGAATTTGGTTCTCATCGCAGAGAAGGACCGCGTCCTGTGAAGGATACGAAGTCGAGAACTGAACATTGGAGATATCGAAATGATGCTTCATCAGCCGTTCGGCTTTCTCAACGATTTGTCGAATTGGTATGAGTCCAAACTCTACAACCTGCTTCTTTGAGAACAACAAAAGGCTCTTAACAATATTTCCGCATCGTTCAGTCTCGCGAGTGATCAACTCAATGTCTTCAAGCGTTTCTTTCAATTGTGGTGTCACTTGTTCAATTTTTCCAATTCTCCGGGCTATGAGCTTCGCATAGGTGAGTATGCCTTCGAGAGGATTGTTGAGTTCATGGGCCACCGTTGCGGAAAGCTTTCCCAGTGAAGCCATTTTCTCAATTTGCACGATTTGGTCGTGGATCTTTTGGAGCTCCTCCGTTTTCTCGCGAACGCGATTCTCCAGTGTTTGCGACCACTGCTTGTTCTGCAACTCCGACTCCCGCAACGATCGTGTCATTTCGTTGAACGAATCGGCAAGTTTGCCGATCTCATCCTTCGAATGAATAAGAATGGCATGATCCAAATTGCCCGACGAAATCTCCTGGGTTCCCGAAATAAGCTTTCTGACGGGGCGAACAACCGTGTGGGAAAGAAAAAGAACCGCGAGAATCGCGGAAAGAAAAATCACCCCGATTGCCACGAGAATGAATCGGTTTTGAGCACCGGCAATGCCCGCATCGATAGTTTCCAACGACATCCGGACATCAAGAACACCGAGCACCTTCCGTTCGTCTGGATGCGAGTGACAACCCGACGCCGCACATTGCGGTTCATTTCTTATCGGATTAATGAGTCCCAAAACTCGTTTACCACCTGATGTCGAATAGATTCTCATCCTGCTGCCAAACGGTACAACATCCAGCGGCTTTGCCTGATCATGGCAGCCGAAACAAGCTTCTGCCCGAAGATCGACAACACTCCCTTGTTCCCGTCCCACTGTGGAAAAAGTAATCTCTCCACGTTTGTTGTAGATTCGGATACCTTCAACTCCCTGAAGTTTACCGATGGTATTAATGATTTGATAGACGTCTTCTTTCTGATTCTTGAGCATGCTGTAGTGCGTCGAGCTCTTTATCACTTCACTTAGATTCTGAGCACTCTCCATGACTTGAGACATGATCTGATCCGAGTAGAATCGAACCGAAAAGTAGGAATACGTCCCGAAGACAACGAGGAGGAAGATGGTGGAACCGACGAGAAGCCGGCCCCGTAGTGTCTGAAACCAACGCATATGATATCTCACAGACGGCAGGATGTCAGAAACTGTGCCGCCGAGGGTACCACAGAAAACGGGCGATTGCCACGTCCATGATCATCAGACATGCAATATTGGGAAGGATTTTCTCAACTTTTGCCACTATTGGGAAGCTGCTTCGCCCGAGCCAAACGCGTTCCCAAAACTGCAACTCAAACAAACACCTCACGCAATAACAGATAGTACTTCTCCGCCCCCAGCATGGCTGCAATATTTTGAATTGGACGTCCTCCGTCGGCGAGTGTTTCGCCTGCAGTAGTCCGGTGCTTCTTAAGCTCCGCACTTACCAACGTTTGAAATCGCCGCTCGTCCTCGCAAAAATGTCGCTCAGCCTCAGCCGTCCGCATCAAGGAAGAGGAATTGAATACCTCCTCATTTGTTTTGAGCTCGAACAACCAACCCTTTTCATATGGATCATCGTGAATGCAATTGGGCTGATCTACGAGCCCCGCATTGGTTCTCGTCACCTGGCCATCAAGCGGAGAAGAAATCGGCAACGTCCCTCCATCGATGACGATCCAAGCACACACTTGGTTGGCCTGCAACCTATCGCCTGTGGATGGAAGAACCACTGTCTTTGAAGAATGGAGCATCGAAGAAAAGACGGGCTCTATCCCAATGCGGACAGTGTTGTCGTCATTTGATTTTATCCAACAGTGTTTACGACTATAAAGATGGCCGTGACTCAAGGCACGATTCTCCAATTTCTTTGTTGACAAGGATTCCTGTCGTTGATCAACTACGATCCTGTCGGGAAATGTCCGGAGCGCTGAATCGAGCGGACAGTGATCGCAATCGAACTCCCTGTCACAGAGTTGGTACGAAAGAATTCCCGCCGACATCCAAACGCATTTCTGCTCGTTTGGCGGGACCAGCGGATGTTTGTTTGTGGGTATTGAGTTATCCATGAGAACCCCTTGTTTCAATTAGAGTTGTGAAACCGATCTTAGATCTTCTATCCATTCCTGTGTCGGGACGTGCTGCTCGTGCGCTTGTTCGTGCACGAACAGAGGCAAATGTTTTGCAGCCAGCGCAAATAGGACAAATCCTGCCACGACGATGCTGGACGTCACGGCGATTTCCATCCAGCTTGGGAAGTATGACTTACCGGCCCACGCCTCCATACCGGAAATCCCGATGTTCATTCTGTTAAGAACAAAACCAAGGATAATCATGACAGCGCTGGCGAACAGTCCATTTTGGTTCTCGCGCACTTTTGGACGCGAAAGTAGTATGAGTGGCGCAACCACGCCCACAATTGCCTCGAGCCAATAAAGGTAGGTCTCCATGCGAGGCACAAACAACAACTACAGGGCATTTCTGTCAGCGAGATCGACAACCTTCATCGTCAAATAGACAGCGAGCATCACGACAGCCACCCGCCCGATTTCCGACAACAATCCCATTTCCAGCCCCCGGTGGAACGCCCTACTGCTGAGGAACGATTCAAAGATGATCATTCCGCATCCTGCCGCAATTGCTGAAACATAGAAGAAGACGGGCAGGTACGGCGTGTACCACAGTCCATACAGTTTTTCAGGAACGATAAGATAGAGCGATCCGAGTGACGACTGGTGAAGGGTCGACAGAAGGACACCTAGAATGATCAGGGGGATCGATATCTTCTTCAACAATTTGATCGCGTTCGTCAACCTGAATTTTTCGAGAACGACGGGCAAAAATTCCAGTGAGAGTACCGTTGTATACAACATTACACACCATGCAACTTCAAACATTACCGAGTGCGGGTTCCACATGATAATTGCGTGCCAGATCTGATTCGGCCTCCCCAGGTCAAACATGAGACCCACGATGACGAGCACATACCCGAGGAACGCAGTAAGAATCGTCGGTCGTATGATTGGCTCGAACCTTTTCACATTGAAGATATAAACGATTGCCGCAAGGGTAAATCCACCCGCCGCTAATCCGACCCCGCAGAGGATGTCGAATCCGATCCAGAGGCCCCACGGGAATTCATCGGAAAGATTCGTGGAGGCTCCGAGTCCCCCGAAGAGACGCACGCCGGCCGAATATACGCCTGCAAGTAAGATCAATGCTGCTGTAGTTTTCCAAAAAGTCAGTTTAGTTAAGTACTTTCTCATAGTCATCACCGATCCGGGTTAATTAAGATGATTGTTGGAACCGTTTGAACGTTCATCCATTTTCTTCAACTCCTGCTCGTATCGTTGGACTTCAATCCTTCGATTGGTGATCCACCAGATTCCTGCGAGCAGAACTCCGCCAACCGAAACTACTCCTGGAACTTTTGAAAGAGCGTTCCATGTATGCGCAGGGAGCGGCGTTGTTTCGAGTTGAGTCTTGAAGCCCAATTGTTCAAACGGAACACTCGAGATATAGAGAATCGATGTTCCACCCACTTCATTTTGACCATAGATTTTGTCGACGTACTTCGTTGGTTCTGCGTGGATGCGGTTATACGCTTCGACAAGCAGGTCCTCACGGTCACCGAACTTGGTTGCCCCGGTCGGGCACGCTTCCGAGCAGGCTGTCGGCAGCCCTTTTGCCAGACGGTCGTGACAAAATACGCATTTCTCGATCCGTGGGTAAGTGCTTCCCCACTGATATCGCGGAACTTGAAAAGGACAAGCTTGCATGCAATAGCGGCATCCGATGCATTTTGCCTCTTCATAGATGACCGGGCCTTCGGCTGTTTTCTCCAGCGCTCCGACAGGACACACAGAAACACACGTAGGGGATTCGCAATGTTGGCACATTCTTCGAACAAACACGCCGTCGTGTTCTTCCAAAGCCGTGTATGCAGTAGCAGAAAGTTTCTTTTCCTCACCCTCCGGGAGGCCGTTCGCTTTTTTACATGCCTCCTGACAGCTGTTACAGCCGACACAGAGGGTAATATCGATGAGCATTGCTTTCTTTTTGATCATGATGTTCTCCGGACCTTAGCGCACAACAAGGAATTCTCGTTCAAATCGGTTCCAAACAGACACCGGCATTTGTTTCATCGCACCTGCAACTGGTGGACCGCCATCCTGGAGCAACGCTGGAACAAGTTCTCCGTGTTGGCTTATGCCCGAAAAGACATCCCGCAGACGCCGGAATTCCTCTGCTATCCACGTTGCCGTCTCTTCACCCAACATCATTTCCTTCAATTCCGACGGACATTTGGGTTTCATAGAATAGGCCCAGCCGTTTGTGAACAGGAATTTCTTCATGATATCCGGTCTTGCGGCGAGTTCCTCATTCACCGCGAGAATTTCACCATCCATCGGGGCGCTGACCACCAGCTCGCGCTGGTCTTCCTTGAGAAGGAGTATTGGATCACCTTTTGCGACGCGGTCCCCACTCGTTTTGAGCAATGTAATCTGCGGTTTGTCGAGAAGCCTTGTTACAAAGTCATCCACTCCCAGATACACTTTCCCGGAAGGAAAAATATTAAGCCATGTATGGGATCTGGCGAAGAAAATACCCTCAGGAATTCGAACGGGCGATGTATGAGTCTGATACTTTTCAAAAGCCGGGACACCCAGAGCCTCCCTTTTTTCCCTTGCTCGTCGCACAAAGGCGTCAATGGCAAGAAACACCAGTATGGTCGTGATGACAAATAGAACAGTCATAGTCTTAGCTCCTTAATTCATTCGTTTGAAATGGAATTCATTTGGTAATACTGCCGGAAAAAACTCTCGAACCAGGCGATCCCATTCTTCTTCCGTGATATTATCTCCCAGGTTCTGTACAAGTTGGCCGCCATCCTGCAACACAAGTCCGATATTTGGAGAAAGGAGCTGAATCAATTTCGCACGAACCGCTTCACGCCAAGCATCGGCGGCAATTCCCCCCAACAGATTTCTCACGTCTATATCGAGATTCGACGTTAAAACCTTAGCTATCCAGCCTCGTTCCAATGGAGATTCGTTAAGCAGTTGCGCACGGCTTCTGAGCACTGTGTTTACTTCCACCACCTTCCCCGAGACTGGTGCAACTTGAGCAAGCACCCGGTCACCGTGGTGAAGGAGTGCGAACACTTCTCCCTGACGAACCAAAGCTCCGACTTCAGGGAGATCAACCTTTGAAATGGTTCCTACTGTGCATGATGAGAAATCGTCAACTCCTACGACGACATTTCGCTTGCCGGAAATCAGAGCCCAGGAATGTCCAGGATGAAAAAAGCGGTCGCTGACATCGAAAGTGGTTGGATGCTCAAAACCAGGTTCTATACCTGCTTTCTTATGTTCACTCCGAGATCGGCGGAGCAATTCCAGAGAAAACACGATTACCAATGTCAGGAAAACAAGTATCGTTGTCATTTGAGCCAATCTCCTTTCAATCAAACAAAATACTGCCAATGGCTATAGGAATATTGTGCCACAGGTTATCCCTGAATGTCATCATTGAGAAGAATAACCGAAATCTGTACAAGGAGTTAGGAGACTCGAAATGAATGACGAAATTCGCAACAACGACAACGTTGCAATTACTTACACCATGTCGCCATGCTCGGTGAGTACTGCACGTAACTTGCTGTATAGACGTGATTTAAAGTCCTGAATGAGAATTCAACAGCCGTTGTTGACAATCTCAACAGAAATGTTGTTAGAAAATCTATGCATCTCAATTCTATGATTTATTAGATCAAATTTTCACGACAAATGCCTGAGCCTCAGTCATTGGTCAAATCCGAACTGAACTAGATGTTCCATCGATTCTCTTGATCCAACCTCATAATTGATGGAAACTCGAACACTCGCGGATTTGATGAGAGGCCCAGAGCAAATTGATAAGTGCTGTCGAAGCTACCTGATTGCCGATGTCAGCATCAGTTCAGATCAGCAAGATATAATGTGGATTCAACATTGCACGTCCCAAACTCTCAAATCATTCCTGAGAAATTCACTGATCTGTGTGCCTATCTCAAAGAATCTTATTGTTGAGTTCTGCTCGCGAGGCGTATCTGAGTATAGCAGTTCCATAAAATTCCAACGAATTAGGGGACGGAAAGAAATCGCTCGCCCAAGAATTTGATCGAGCACCGAGATTATGGTTTGAAACAGTCAATTTTGTCACGGTGGTCACATTTGAGCATTGTGGTATTAGTGTAGAATAGCAGCTCTGGTTACTGAATAATCTGATGGACTGAGTAGTCTCAATGATTTCCTATCCACAATGAATCAGGTTCTGATTTAGAAGTTGAATATCACACGGGAATAATTGATCAAGAAATGCCTTGATTTTTTGGAAATTTGACCACATTATTAGGTGATTTATAGCGAGCCTCCCTTCTGGGAAATATCTTTCTGAGCCGATGTTGAAGCGAATGCCGACTCCTTGGATAGCGAGATTCGTGATTTTGGTTTGGTTCAGACCTCAGTGTTATTACAATTCAAGTCACATTTCACCAATAACTCGGATTACCACATGAAAAAACTGAAAGACCTCTTTTACCGCTCGAGTACCGTGCGGCGAAATTTTTTCATCGTCATGATGCTGCTCTTTGCGGCTGCTTTCTTCTGGCAACCCAACGTGAGCAAAAGTCAGGAGATGCAGGCTGCCTCTCAGACGATTGAAAAAGAATTTGTACCCTTCTCACTATTCTCTGATCCCAATTACAAATCGATTGAAATTGTCGGTCTTCTGACAGTTCTCTGCATTGCGATCGGAGGTTTGCTCTATGCATTGATGCTCGTCCGACAAGTCAGAAGAGCCGATCAGGGAACGAAAAAGATGCAGGAGATAGCCGCCGCAGTACGTGAGGGGGCTAACGCTTATCTCGCCGCACAGTTCAAAAAAATCGGCCCTCTAATCATTCTCATTACGGTTCTCCTCTTCCTTACCTACACTGGGACGATCAATGCCTTTCGATGGGGCCGTGCTGGAGCGTTTCTGTTAGGATCTTTATTCAGCTGGGCGGTTGGTTTCGTAGGAATGCGCCTCGCCACGCAGGGCAATTTGCGAGTCGCTACGGCGGCCAAACGAAGTTACGGAGAAGCACTCCAGCTTGGCTATCGAACAGGAACGATTACAGGCATGTTAACCGACGGACTCGGCCTTCTGGGCGGCACGTTGATTTTCATGACGTTTGGCGACAAGGCCTACGAAGCACTCCTTGGATTTGGATTCGGCGGAACTTTGCTCGCACTCTTTATGCGTGTCGGTGGCGGAATCTACACCAAAGCCGCTGATGTCGGTGCGGACCTAGTTGGAAAAATCGAAAAGGATATCCCGGAGGACGATCCCCGAAATGCCGCTACGATTGCCGATAACGTGGGCGATAATGTGGGCGATTGTGCGGGAATGGCAGCAGACATTTTCGAGAGCTATGAAGTCACCATTGTCGCTGCAATGATTCTGGGCATGGCAAGCTTCGGACATAAAGGAGTTATCTTCCCATTGCTCGTCCGGGGAATTGGTGTACTGGGATCGGTCATCAGCACTTACACCGTGCGCGCTGGGACAAACGATACATCGGACACAGCGCTCAAGAGCGTACACCGCGGCTTCTGGATTGGGTCAATGATTAGCATTGTCGGGTTCACTGTTTTGGGATTCGGATATTTGTACTTTGATCCTGCTTATCTCGCCGCCAATCCGACCGCGCAAGCAGGTTTTCCCGTGGAAGGTCTCCCCTATATCGCGAACTTTGGCATTCCTTACCTCGACCTGCGACCGGCGATCACATGCTTGATCGGAATTTTTCTTGCGATCGCCCTGAACAAGGTTACAAGTTACTACACCCACACAAGTCATAATCCGGTAAAAAGTCTGGCAAAGGCTTGTCAGACCGGGCATGCAACAAATATCATCCAAGGATTTGCCGTCGGTTACGAGAGTACCGTTGCAGCAATTGTCGTTATCGCTCTGGCGATTCTCATGTCCGTTCTGACGTATGCCGGAACACCACCGCTCTTTGTGGCATATGGTATCGCGATGACAGGTATCGGGATGCTAACGCTCACCGGCAATACAATCTCGATGGATGTGTTTGGGCCTGTTGCGGACAATGCGAATGGGATTGGTGAAATGGGCTATGACAAGGAAGAAATGGAAAGGGAAAAGCCAGGAAGCTACAAACGTGCACGCCAGATTCTCGCGGACCTGGATGCCGTTGGGAATACTACAAAAGCAGAGACAAAGGGAATTGCCATTGGATCGGCTGTCATTGCCGCCGTTTCGCTCTTTGCAAGCTTCATTGCAGTCATTGCAGTTGGGAGTGAGGACAAGATAAACTTGATGCAAACCTCACAGTACTTGGAGGAAGCCGGAAAGCTCACCGTCGCAAATCCAACCGTATTCATCGGATTCCTTCTTGGAGGAGCGGTTCCGTTCCTCTTCAGCAGTATGCTCATTCGCGCAGTCGGACGGGCTGCATACTACATCGTAATGGAATGCCGAGTTCAGTTCCGCGATCCGGAGATCTGGAAGGGAACAAAGAAGCCCGACTACGGACGTGTAGTCAATATCTGCACTCAGACCGCGCAAAAGGAACTCATCGGTCCGGGATTCCTTGCAATCATGACACCAATCCTTGTCGGCTTTCTTCTTGGCCCTTACGCATTGGGCGGATTCCTCGCAGGGATGATCCTTGTTGGCCAATTGCTTGCCGTGTTCATGGCAAATGCAGGTGGCGCATGGGATAACGCAAAGAAAATGATTGAGGACGGGCTCTACGGCGGAAAAGGGTCGGAAGCCCATAAGGCGGCAGTTACTGGAGATACTGTAGGTGATCCGCTCAAGGATACTGCAGGCCCGGCAATCAATCCACTCATCAAAGTGATGAACATGGTTGCCCTCCTCACCCTTGGCCTCGTGCTGCGCTATAACCTTTCAGCTCCAAGGGTTCCTGAAGAACTCATGACAGGGGCTCGGGTTATTGGTGTCATCGTTGTGATTGTTTGCGCGTCAGCAATTGGTTGGTCAATTTGGCAAAGTAAGAGAGAATCAGGCGATCTCGTTGAGGGAGAAGCAAAGGCAAGTTAGTTCAGACTTGCCCATGGACCCAAAAGCCCAATCGACGATGTCGATTGGGCTTTTGTTTGTACGGTAATTCTTCTTGCAAGCTTGGTTGTGCGGCGTACTCGATTGGCGGAGAGCGCAGGATTCGAACCTGCAAGTCCTTGCGGACGCCAGTTTTCAAGACTGGTGCAATAGCCGTTCTGCCAGCTCTCCAGCGTTCTTGCCAACAAATATATGCAATGATGATCCGGAATTCAACGAAACAATATTCCCATCCAAAACCAAGCCAGGGACAAACGCAACTTTTTGCGTAACTCTTTCAGAATCCCCCGGAATTGGTAGTCATTGAACTGCCGACTGAACGTTGTTGTGTGAGAATCACACCCGCAACAGTGATAGTCCCGCCAATCAGGAAAGCACTTGTGAAAGTGTACTGGAGAAATATCACCGATAACAAGGCTGCAACAATCGGCTGTCCATTTGAGAACACAGCCAACCTGCTTGCGTCAATCCGACGAAGTGCGTAGTACCAGAGGAGGTAGCTGATGACCGAGGTACCGATTCCAAGGTAGAGGATGCCCAGCCAATCCGTCGAATTCAGGCTTGAGAAATCAAATCGAGATGCGCTGATTAATCCAAATGGGAGCAACATCGTTCCTCCGAGAAATGCTGCAATCGAAGTAGTCTGAAGAGCACCGTATTTGATGACCATCGATTTCCCAAATATTGTAAACAGACCCCAAGCAATTACGGCAACAAGGACAATGAGATTCCCATATGTATGATCCGTAGAAAGACTCACGCCGCGCTCGAAAATAACGATCGACACTCCAATGAATGCCATTGCAATTCCTGCCGATTTCACGGCAGTGATTTTCTCTTTGAGGAAGACTCGTGAAAACAACAGTACGATGATCGGCGTCGCTCCATAGAGAAGAGCTCCGTTTGCTGCAGTCGTATAGTGAATCCCATACATATAGAGGAGCTGATTACCTGTTCCAAGCATTCCAAGCAGGAGCATCTTTTTTCTGTCACCAGGGAATACGTTGACTTTTGCGCGTCGCATCCAGAAAAGAAACGCTAATCCAAGGTTGGATACGATCGATCTGAGGAATGTCAATGTGACAGCATCAAGGTCATTGGTGACGGATTTTGCCACGATGTGCGTGGCTCCGCCAAGAAATGTCTGAATTAGTATGACAACGTAGACGTTCATCGTTAAGGGGACCCAATATACAGCGAACTGTCATGAAACCCAAGACTGGCCTCTGGCGGATTGTATCGCCGGT
>CAZOIM010000104.1:0-13247 GCA_964579855.1 uncultured Ignavibacteriaceae bacterium
TTATCGATGCAACCGAACGCGGAGCTCCGGTTCGTTTCGCGGAGACTCCAAGCGGATCCCGCACTATCGCTCATTGACTGAGATTGATCATCCCTGATTCATTGTATTCATGACTCACGCGAACGGGAAAAAAGAACGCAACACGATTCTCGCAGTGTTTGCGATTCTCTCAGTTCTCCTGCTATTTCTGTTCAACTACTTTTTTTCATCCATCCAACAAAATACTGTCATCGCGGTAAACGTGTGGTGGGCCCTGCCGTTTATTCTCTTGTTGATGGCCATCGCCGTCGGACCGTTCATTAACCGTGGATGGTGGGAAAATAACTACGCATATGTTTCCTACGGCCTTGGAATCATAGTACTCCTTTACTACACAATACTCCTCGGAGTCCCAGGCAGGCTGGTTCGCACACTCTATGAATATCTCAGTTTCATTTCACTGATCGGATCGTTGTTCGTCGTGGCAGGCGGCATCCATATTCACGTCCGGGGTAAGGCCGCTCCGTGGGAGAATATCCTGTATCTCGGCACTGGTGCTGTTCTCGCCAATGTTCTTGGAACGACGGGCGCATCGATGATCCTCATCCGACCTTATTTGCGATCCAATAAATATCGTATCAAGGGGTACCACATTGCGTTCTTTATTTTTCTTGTTGCGAATATCGGTGGCGCGCTCACGCCGATTGGAGATCCTCCGTTGTTTCTCGGATACCTGAAAGGAGTCCCGTTCTTCTGGGTATTTGCACGGGTGAACGGGATATGGGCGTTCGCTGTGGTGTTTCTCCTTGTCCTTTTCTTTCTGATCGACACCTACTTCTTTCGCAAGGAATCTCAGTCAATCCGACGCGCGGCCACCTCTGCAGATGAACCACAGATTTCGGGTCTGCACAACGTGGCATTTCTGTTCGTCATAGTTGCTGCAGTGTTTATCGAACGACCGCTGATGGTACGGGAAATTATCATGTGGGGTGCTGCCCTCGGATCATTTTACACGACGGGGCGTCATATTCACGAAAAGAACGAGTTCACATTTCATCCGATCAAGGAAGTCACCATTCTCTTTGCAGGCATCTTTGCGACGATGATTCCTGCACTGGATTGGCTTGACCTTCACGGAGCTAGTCTGGGTCTTACGACGCCGGCTCATTTCTACTGGGGCTCGGGCCTGCTTTCGAGTGTATTAGACAACGCACCCACCTATTTGAATTTCCTGACGGCGTCGTTCGGATTGCACGGAGCAAATGTCGACAATCCGCATCATATGCAAATGATGCTCGGATTGGTTTCTCCGGCGGCGCTTGGCAAAGCAAATCCTCTCCAGGCCGGGGCCCTGGCGATTACGTCGGAGACGTGGCGTTATGTCCAGGCTGTTTCTGTTGGTGCGGTCTTTTTTGGGGCGATGACGTACATTGGAAATGGGCCCAATTTCATGATCAAATCAATCGTGGAACATTCGGGAGTGGAATGCCCGACCTTCTTTGGTTATATTGGAAAATATAGCATCCCAATATTGTTGCCAGTAATCCTCCTCGTTTGGTACATATTCTTTAGGATCTAGAAACGCCATGAATTCGTACTCTGCAGATCTTGTCACCAATAGTCCACTCATTGCGTTGACCGTCACCGGGCTTCTTCTTATTCTCGTTGAATCAACCAAATCCGCGAGATCCGGTCTCACTTTTGGTGCAGGTATCGTCGGGCTCGTCATTGCAGGCTCGTTGGCGTGTTTCCACATGACGCCTGAGCAACCGACCTTCAACGGCATGGTGAATGCCGGCGGGTACGGAAGTTATTTCATTGTGATCTTCGTTGTTGCGGCTATCCTCACCTTTCTTTTATCCAGAAGTTATCTCGAGCGGATGGGAAGCCATCACGGTGAATACTATATCCTGATCGTGTTTGCGACTCTTGGTATGGCCTTGATGTCGTGCGCCAACGACTTGATCATAGTGTTTCTGGGGATCGAGCTGATGTCACTCTGTCTTTATATCCTTGTGGGCTTCTTCAGAGTCAGGGACCGCTCGAACGAATCGTCGATCAAGTATTTCCTTCTGGGCGCGTTCGCAACAGGATTTCTCCTTTACGGAATTGCGCTTGTGTTTGGCGCCTCCGGAACAACAAACCTGACGGTGATCGCTCAAGCCTTCCCTGTACTTTCAGGAAACACGATGTTCGTCATCGGAGTAGCGTTGATGGTCGTAGCCTTTTCGTTCAAGGTCGCTGCCGTGCCGTTCCACATGTGGGCACCGGACGTTTATGAAGGCGCCCCCACTACAGTGACAGGATTTATGTCGACAGGCGCAAAAGCAGCTGCATTTGCGGTTTTTGTCGTGGTATTCGACCGCACTCTTGGTTTTTCGGGTAGCAAGATGAATACCGTTATCGCTATGATTGCCGCTGCTTCGATGATCCTCGGCAATGTTCTCGCGATTGCGCAGACCAACGTCAAACGGATGCTCGCGTACTCCAGCATTGCCCACGCGGGCTATATGCTTTCCGGAGTTGCCGCTGCAAACTCGGAAGGACAATCCGGGATTTTGTTCTACCTCGTTGCATATCTTTTCATGAACCTTGGTGCGTTCGGCATCATCGGAATTATGGAAGGAGAAGGTGAGAAGAATCTCAATCTTGAGGATTATGCCGGACTCAGCGCACAACGCCCGCTTCTTGCGATGCTGATGGCAGTATTCATGTTTTCTCTCGCGGGGGTTCCTCCGTTCGGGGGATTCTTCGGCAAATACTACGTATTCCTGGCTGCAGTGAAGGCAAACTTGACGTGGCTCGCCATTGTCGGTGTCCTTACAAGCCTTGTCTCTGCGTATTATTATCTGCGCCTTGTTGTCCTTATGTACTTCCGCGACGGCAAAGCCGATGTGTCCGTCAAACCCTCACTTGCCGCCATGGTCGCGGTTTGTCTTTCAGCGATGCTCATTCTGCAACTCGGTCTCTATCCCTCAGCGATCGTGCGGTTGGTACAATCGTTTCAATAATTGAAGGCTCCGGGCAATGGAACGTGTCGTTTCCGCGGAGGAGATGAGGTGGTGTGATGATACCACGATTAAAGGAATCGGCATTCCTGGTCTCCTCCTCATGGAAAATGCCGGCGGTGCTGTTGCCCGGTTGATCCGTAACCTTCTCGGAGAACTCAAAGACAAACACGTTGTGGTGTTTTGTGGGAAGGGAAACAATGGCGGCGACGGGTTTGTCGTCGCGCGCTATCTCGCCAATGAAGGAGCATCCATTTCTATTGTTTTGACGTCGTCTCCTCTTGAACTGAAAGGCGACGCGCTTGCACAGTTCAAAATTCTAAAGAAGATTTCCGGCAACGCCAATCCTCCCTTAGCCATCCAGCGTTACTCGCTCAGTGCTCTTAACCAACTGCATCGAATTGACGTAATCGTGGACGCGATTTTTGGAACAGGCTTTTCCGGAAAAATCAAACAGCCTCTTCTTGGTTTCGTGGAATGGATGAATAATCAACATGTTCCGGTTTTCTCAATTGACGTTCCTTCGGGATTGAATGCCTCGACCGGAGTGGTGGAGAATGTCGCCGTTCGTGCACAACACACTGTAACATTCGGACTTCGAAAATCCGGTCTGCTTCTTAATCGTGGAAAAGAACTTTCCGGCAAGGTAGTCGTGGCCGACATTGGGATACCGAAATCGGTCACGGAATCCAAAACGCTTTCGAAGACTTTTCTTGTCAGCGCAACTGATGTCCGGATCGGGCTGCCGGCGCGGTCGTTTACTGCACATAAGTACAGTGTCGGGAAAGTCTTTGTTATCGCCGGTTCCAAAGGACTGACCGGAGCTGCAGCTCTTTGTGCCACTGCTGCTTTGCGGGCCGGTGCCGGTGCCGTCTTGCTTGGAACCCCTGAATCTGTCTATCCGACCATGATGCGCAAACTTACGGAAGTCATGGTCATGCCGCTGCCTTCGACGGACGAAGGGACGATAAACGAAAAGAGCTTCGACGTTCTTTGCCCAAAGCTTAGCTGGGCAGACGTCGTTGTGGTGGGTCCCGGATTGTCGAGAAATCCGCAAACACAACTTGTCATTCTGAAGATCCTCAAAGAATATTCCGGTCGAATCCTCCTGGACGCAGATGGACTATTTGCCGTTGCGTCAGCAGGACTGGATATGTTGAAGAAGTTGAAAGCTGAAATCATTCTTACACCTCATTCTGGTGAGTTTGGCAACCTTGTGAAATTGAATTCTGAAGAAGTGGATCGCAACCGAATCGAATTGCCACGACAACTTTCGAAGAAGATTCGGAAAACAGTGGTTCTCAAGGGGGCGCCAACTGTCGTTGCCACACCGGATGGGACGGCATATCTGAATCCAACGGGGAACCCTGGAATGGCCACTATTGGTTCGGGCGATGTGCTTTCAGGAATAATTGCGGGGCTCTGGGCGCAGGGATGTCCTATTGAAGTGGCTGCTTACAATGGTGTGTTTCTTCACGGGCTTTCGGGTGACTTTGCGAAGAAGAAACTTGGTGAACGGAGCCTTCTTGCCGGCGATCTTATTGGATTCCTCCCTGAAGCATTTTCCTTCGTCGAACGGAAGGAACCCGGTTGAAGAAGTTCTCCAAGAACCAAATTCCTGCGTTTGACTGATCGCCAATTTCTCAGTATCTTTCGTTTGTCTTTAAAGGAACTATTCCGCCGCCCGACATTTGTTGAAAGGCGGTTTTTTGTTGGCAGTCGACGAGTATCCTTCGTCCTCACTTGCTCAACGACGGAGAACGTGAACAATTGAATTTCAGACTCGTCGCTACCGATGGAAAAGCGCGTGCGGGTATTGTCACGACAGATCACGGTGATATCGAGACACCCATCTTCATGCCAGTCGGCACGCAAGGAAGTGTTAAAGCGATCGAACAGCGAGAGCTTGAAGAAATTGGCGCACAGATCATCCTGGGTAACACGTATCATTTGTACCTGAGACCTGGGACAGAGATCCTCGGTGCCGCCGGCGGCTTGCATAAGTTCATCCGCTGGGATAAGCCGATATTAACAGACAGCGGTGGCTATCAGGTATACAGTCTGACTGAGTTACGCAAAATTGAAGAAGCCGGTGTTACGTTCAAATCGCATCTCGATGGATCAACGCATTTCTTCAGTCCAGAGAGCGTTGTTCACGTCGAACGACAGATTGGCGCGGACATTATCATGGTCCTGGATGAGTGCACGCCGTATCCTTGCGATCGCCAGTACGCAACGACATCAAACGAACTCAGCGTGCGATGGGCAGAGCGCTGCAAAGAGACATTTGGAAGTGAACCGGCACTGTATGGACATTCACAGGCTCTCTTCGGGATTGTCCAGGGAAGCACCTATCCGGATATCAGGGAGATCAGCGCCTCTAGGCTGGTACAGTTCGATTTTGATGGTTATGCAATTGGTGGACTCGCCGTCGGTGAACCGGTTGAGGAGATGTATCGGATTACGGAGATCTGCGAGTCAATTTTGCCTGTGACAAAGCCCCGCTATCTTATGGGGGTTGGAACGCCGGAGAACTTGCTCGAATCAATCGCACGGGGTGTGGACATGTTTGATTGTGTCTTGCCGACGAGGAATGGGAGAAACTCGATGTTGTTTACGCATCGCGGCAGGGTGAATATCAAGAATGCGACATTTAAGAATGATTTTGGACCCGTTGACGAATTCTGCAGTTGCTATACGTGTCGGACATTCAGCCGAGCGTATCTCCGGCACCTCTTTCAGGTTCGTGAAATCCTTGCGTTGCAGCTTGCTACTATTCACAATCTCGCGTTCTATTGTTGGCTGATGAGCGAAGCCAGGAAACAGATTCAATCTCGACGTTTCATTGCGTGGAAGACGCAAATGCTTGAACAGCTTCGGCACGAAACGATTACAGAAAACAACTAAATCACAAATCAGAAATCAAAGGAGGTCAATTTGCTTAATCAACTTCTTCTCTTCATGACGCCTTCCGGTTCCGAAGGCGGCGCAGGCGTCGTCGGAAATATCGTTCTCTTTGGATCGATCATCCTGATTTTCTACTTCATGATTATCCGTCCTCAGCAGAAACGGCAAAAAGAGCGCCAACAAATGATCGACTCGATGAAGAAAGGGGACAAGATCATTACCGCTGGCGGAATTCACGGGACGATTGTCGGTATCGAAGACAAAATCGTTCTTGTTCAGATTGCAGATAACGTCAAGGTCAAAGTCGATCGGTCGACAATCGGCAACATCCTGAAAGAAGCCGAGCCGGTTACTAAATAGCACATGTGGGGAGTGCAAAGGACTGTCAGAATTGGGAAGTTCCTAATTACCGAACGATCCCATGATTCTGACATTTTTGATTCGAGTTTCTTCTTGCGTCTATCTGTTTTTTCTTCTACTTTGGGGATGAAACACACAGACAGCCATTATCCCAAAAAGATGATGGCTTTATTTTTTGCCCGCACGCTCAGATGCAAAAAGAGCAGGGGATTTTTTTTTGAGTCAGGAGAAAGCATGTCAGAAAACAACGGCAGAGTGTACTTGACGCGTGAGCGGCTTACCGAAATCGAGCAGGAATTGAAAAAGCTCAAGACGGAAGGGCGCGCGGAAATGGCGCAAAAGATTGCCGAAGCTCGTGGCTACGGTGATCTGAGTGAAAACGCTGAATATGACGCTGCAAAAGAAGCTCAGGGATTGATGGAATTGAGGATTTCAAAACTTGAGGAAACCCTTGGACGTGCACGGGTCATGGAAGGATCCGATCTGCCGAACGACAAGGTCTACATCCTTTCTCTAGTGAAATTGAAAGATCTAAAGACCGGAGAAGTGATTGAATACCGTTTGGTTGCGCAGGAGGAAGCCGATTTTGAAAAGAACAAGATCTCCGTTACTTCGCCGATCGGGAAAGGACTGATCGGTAAGGTCCCCGGTGATGTAGTGAAGATTTCTGCACCTGCCGGATTCCGCGAATACAAGGTTCTCAACATAAGCCGCTGATAGAACAGAACGTTTCCCTCCAGAAGAACATTCTGAGTTTCAGCAATATCGCCTTTCACCTTCTAATCTCGTTTCATGCCCAAGAACCTTGAATTTAAGGCCGCGATTCCTGCTCTAAGATCGGCCATCGGAATTTGCCGACGGTTGCAAGCGCGTAGAATTGGGACGCTGAAGCAGATCGACACGTATTTCACCGTGAAGTCTGGAAGACTGAAACTGCGTGAGATCAACGGAGAGAAGTTCGAGCTGATTTACTACAGTCGAAAAGATCTCAAAGGAAGTCGTTATTCGGACTATGTTGTTGTTCCGCTGAAGGGACCAGAAGCAATGAAGTCTCTGTGCAGATTGATGTTCAGAGTAAAGACGATCGTGAGAAAGAACCGCATTGTATTCCTCTACAGGAATGCGAGGATTCATCTTGATGCTGTAAGAGGATTGGGAACATTCATAGAATTTGAAGTCATCGTAACTCGCGGAAAAAGGCAAGCGAGGCGTCTGATGGATTTTCTCATTCTTGAGTTTGGATTGTCTGCGCGATCGAGTGTTGCCGGGTCATATGCGGATCTCATGCAGCAACATTGATCCGTCGCGGCTCCAGAGCGCGTGAGAAAGATGTTGCGAAGCGGAGACGATTTTGCTATATTTCTTTTGCAGCACGATGTGAGTAGTTCTTTGAATCAATGCGGGAATAGCTCAGTTGGTAGAGCGCAACCTTGCCAAGGTTGAGGTCGCGGGTCCGAACCCCGTTTCCCGCTCTGTCTCATCCTTAGGGATCGGGACAATCCAGCAACTCGCAAAACCCAGTGGTTTGCTGGATTATTCACCTCTATGGAAATACCCCGTTGCCAAGTCTTTCCCACCAGGCAGCGGGGTCTTTTTTTGACAGATACTGATGGAAGAAGGGCAATTTTGTTTGTAGATTTGTTGCAGATTTGCGATACGAGGAATGGAATAGCAGTTTCGCCAATGGCAGAAATATTGGCGCGGTACCCAAGTGGTAAGGGAGAGGTCTGCAAAACCTTTATGCGCCGGTTCGATCCCGGCCCGCGCCTCATAGAAGTGTGGAAGGTAGAAGTCAGAAGGAGGCTGGATACTGGTAAAAAGACTCTCATGAGTTCAGGAAATTGTAGTCTTCGCGATTTGAAGTACAGCTAATGGCATCCAACGTTTCAGAGTCTTCCAATTTTCATTGAGAACTAGAGTAGAAACTTGTGAATTAGTGAATGATACGGCTCTTTATTGGGCCTTTTTTTTTGGCAGCGGAATGGGAAAATCAAATACCTGTAATGAGGAGCGAGGTACTCGTCTCCAGTCTGTTCAAGAACCATAGGACATCGTTTTGAATCCATGAAGACATTGTTGCTGGAAAACATTCATTCGAGCGCCGCAGAGACGCTGACTCACAACGGCTTACAGGTTGAATCCATAAAGAGTGCGCTTGATGAGGAAAGCCTCATTGCGAGGTTGGATGGCGTCTCAATTCTCGGTATCCGTTCGGGAACACAGATAACAAATCGGGTTCTGGATCGGTCAAAGAACCTCCTGGCGATCGGCGCCTATTGTATCGGCACAAATCAGATCGATCTTAACGCTGCTTCACTCCATGGCGTCGCAGTCTTCAACGCCCCATATAGCAACACGAGGAGTGTTGCGGAATTGGTCATTGCCGAAATTATCCTCCTCATTCGCCATCTTTACGACAAGATTGTCAAGGCCCACCAAGGTTTATGGGACAAAACGGCGGAAAACGCGAGGGAGGTGAGAGGCAAGAAACTCGGGATCATCGGTTTCGGCAACATCGGTTCCCAGGTTTCGACGCTCGCCGAAGCCATGGGCATGGATGTGTATTACTACGATGTGGTGGACAAATTAAGCATCGGAAACGCAACAAGAGTAACGACTCTTAAAGAACTCCTGGAAATCGCCCAGGTTATTACGATCCACGTGGACGGCAATCCGACGAACGCGAATCTTATTGATGAAGAAGAATTCAGAATGATGAACGACGGCGTCATACTCCTGAATCTCAGCCGTGGCCACGTTGTGAACGTCGACGCACTTGCACAGAACCTGAGGAGTGGAAAAGTCGCAGGGGCTGCCATCGACGTTTTCCCCAACGAACCGAAAAACATCAAAGAGACATTTTCGTCTCCGCTGCGCGGGTTGCCCAACGTTTTGCTGACCCCGCATATCGGAGGCAGCACGGAAGAGGCGCAAGATAATATTGCACACTTTGTATCGAGCAAACTATCCGAATATGTGCACACCGGAAGTACGTTTACAAGCGTCAATTTTCCAAGGATCAGCCTTCCCGATACCGATGGTTCACAATCGCACAGGTTGTTGCACGTCCATCGCAACGTACCGGGAGTGCTTTCGCACATCAACGGAATTTTTGCCAAGAACAATGTAAACGTCCTGTCTCAATACCTCAGGACGAATGAGCTCATCGGTTACGCGATTGCCGATGTTGACAGAGAGTACAAAGACTCCCTCTTCCATGATCTTGAAACTGTTGAGAATACCATTAGGGTGAGAATTCTGTAGCTGTGGGTTAACAGGCACTCTCCTTGCCTTCCCTTTGAAACTTTGCTAATTTAACAATGCGGACTTGATTCTTGTTCTCAATTCCGCAATCGAAATTCTGCAATCCGCAATTGATTTGCCGGGGTGGCGGAATTGGTAGACGCACAGGACTTAAAATCCTGTATCCTGCAAAGGGTGTGCGGGTTCAAGTCCCGCCCTCGGCACAAATCAATTTGTTCACCAAAACTCGCTTGAGGTGTCTTTGACATCCAGCGAGATCTCTCCAAATCACATCAAAGGTCTAGTCCGCCCATCTTAAAGACACCGGCTGCGTTTCTCGGAGTGTGCCAACCGAACCGGCGTTAAATTGCGTTGAGTCCAAATCTTTTTCGAGCCCGCAACTAGTTGTCAGTTTCTGAAACGAAATAAAAACTCGTTCGTTATTTATTATGGACGCCCTTAACATGTGAAGGAGTCTTTTCTCTTGAACTCGGCGTATTGCGGGGTTCTCGAATTACATTCGGCATTATAAACCGGACTTGCTCCATTTTTCAAATTCGTTCATTATGAATAAACCACTCGTCATCGATAAACCATCTACCGTTCTGGTCGTCATCGACCTCCAAAAAGGGATTGTTGAAGTTCCTTCAGAGCCACACTCCTCAGGTGTCGTCGTGGCAAATGCGGCGAAGCTTGCGCAGTCATTTCGGAAGAACCTAATGCCGATCTTTCTTGTCAGAGTAACTCCTTCAGGAGATGAAAAGGATAGACTCAAACCAATCGCAGATCAAGCTCCAACGAATGTTCAACGCCCTGAAAATTGGGCTGAGATAGTTCCGGAGTTGGGACCGGAACCCGGCGATTTCGTTATTACCAAACGACAATGGGGTGCCTTTCATGGGACGGAGTTGGACCTGCAACTGCGAAGACGTAGCATCGCCACGCTTGTATTGTGCGGCATTTCGACAAACCTCGGTGTTGAGAGCACTGCACGATTCGCGTTCGAGTACGGTTATCAACAAATCTTTGTTGAAGATGCCACTTCCGCCCGTTCAGAAAATGAACACTCGCACACGATGACGAGGATATTTACGAGACTCGGAAGAGTTCGGACAACTGAACAAGTACTTTCTGCTCTCGCATGACTTATGATTGATCAAAACCTCATAGTCGTCAAAAATCTCACCAAGCATTTTGGCGATGTCAAAGCTGTCGACGGGATCACGTTTGAAGTGAAGTCCGGCAGCGTGTTTGCGTTCCTTGGTCCGAACGGTGCAGGGAAAAGCACCACGATCAAGATGCTCATCACGCTCCTCGCCCCCACGAGCGGAGAAGCAACCATTGATGGCCTGGATGTCGTACGGCAGTCCGCAGAAGTGCGAAGGCGAATTGGCTACGTTCCTCAATTAATTTCCGTGGATGGAACACTCACGGCATTTGAGAATCTCAATCTCATGGCACGGCTCTATGATATTCCGAGACGTGAATGCACTGCTCGCGTCGAGGAAGTCCTTGCGTTTCTTGGGCTTGAAGGGCACGGGAAATCGCTAGTGCGAACGTTTTCGGGAGGTATGATTCGACGACTCGAAATCGGTCAAGCGATGATTCATCGTCCCAAAGCGCTCTTTCTTGACGAACCAACGTCAGGACTTGACCCAGTTGCCCGACAGAATGTCTGGGAACATATCCTGGATTTGAGAAAGTTATACGGCACGACGATTTTCTTTTCGACACACCAGATGGAAGAGGCAGATGAGATGAGCGACAAAGTAGCGATTATGAACACGGGGAAAATCGCGATCATTGGCACACCTCAAGAAATCAAGTCAAAGACCGGTCAGAACGACTCAACGTTGGAAGACGCCTTCATCTTCTTCACGGGTGCGAACCTCAAAGAAGGCGGCAATTTTCGCGATGCACGCCGTTCGCGCTTGGTGGAACAACGATTGGGATAAAGACTATGACACCCGGAACATATGTTACACAAGTCTGCAAGAAGTCGTGGATATTGGCTGCATCGGAAGTACGTAAGCTCCTGCACGACCCTACGGAACTTGTCACCCGCGCGATCCAGCCGATCCTTTGGCTGGGAATCTTTGGCGAAGCATTAAGCAAAGTGCGCGCAATTCCCACCGGCGATTACACGTATATGCAATTCATTACACCCGGAATCCTCGTCCAGTCGGTGGTCTTCATCGCGATCTTTTATGGACTGAACATTATCTGGGAACGGGATATGGGATTGCTCCAGAAACTTCTCGTAACACCGACGCCACGCCTTTCATTGGTCTGGGGTAAGATGGGATCCGCGGGAGTGAGGGGTCTTTGTCAGGCGGTAATCGTGTTCCTTTTTGCCCTTGTGCTTGGGGTCCCGCTCATTCTCAATATTCAGACCGTCTTTTGGGTGATAATCATCGTCATGCTCGGGGCGGGATTCTTTACGGGTCTGTCGATGATTATTGCATCAGTCGTAAAAACCCGGGAGCGATTCATGGGGATCGGGCAGGTCATCACGCTTCCTCTCTTCTTTGCCTCGAGTGCTATTTATCCAATATCGATTATGCCCGCGTGGCTTCAGGTAGTCGCTTATCTCAACCCGCTCAGCTATATGGTGGATGGACTGAGGTCACTTCTTGTTACCGGTTCTCTGGCAAGCCTGCCCGCGGATCTCGCAATTCTCACGGGCGTGACTCTGGCGATTTCCGTTACTAGTGCATATATGTATCCGAAAGTGGTAGTGTAGCGCTCAGACTTGTCAGTTACGGTTTTCCAGTGTTTGGAGCGTGTGGTCCTCCTGGAAATCGAAGAGTCTTCCGAGATCGAGACGCATTTTCAATTCGCCGATCCTGGAGTTGACCTTAAGGAGTTTGTTGCGGGCTTTCGTTGTGTTGAGGTTGTTGAGAATGGAATACTTGATCTCGACCTTAAGTCGAGCCTGATGCTCTATCAATCCCCTAAGTTCTCTTTCCTCCTTTTTTCTTTTCTCTTTTGCGTCAGTCTCCTTTATCCTTTCCAGCTGCATGATAGCAGGCTTCAGATTGCCGATGGCAAGCTGCTCTTTCACGTACTGGTCTTCAATGGGCCTGATTTCGTCGGATCTCATTGATATTGCTAATGTAATAAATTCTTGGCTGTCAGACAACGCTTGCGGCGTTCTGCGATTCGCTTTTCATTACGGAATCATCATACCAGGTAGTTGAATTGAATTTTCCTTCGAACGGAACAGGCCTCAATTGGACAGAGACTTATCGGAAACTGTATTTAAACGTCGACCTACTTGTTGATGTTCTTCTCATAAGTCTGTACATTTTTATAGGTTTTTGCTCTTGAGAAGACATGCCTGTCAATCCAACCATTCCAGGGAATCAAATCGCCGCCGAAGATCTTCCTAAGGCGATTTCCTCATATGCTCTTCCGAATCGTAGAAAAGCAATCATCCAGATAGTTGATACTTTTGCTCCGTTTCTCGCCCTCTGGACTCTTATGGTGTGGATGGTTCAACAAGACTATTCATATTGGATGATCCTTGCATTGGCCGTACCGACGGCCAGCTTCCAGGTACGTATCTTCATCCTCTTCCACGATTGTTGCCACGGATCCTTCTTCGTCTCGAAGAGAGCGAACACAATCCTTGGGTACATCAGTGGGATTCTGACGTTTACCCCCTTCAGCCAATGGCGTCGGGCTCATGCCACTCATCACGAATGTGTCGGCGACCTGGATCGTCGGGGTGTGGGAGATATTTGGATC